>DASSIZ010000145.1 GCA_035691485.1 Terriglobales bacterium | reverse complement strand
GAGTATGTCCCACCGCCCCGGTGAGGAATGGGTTCCGAGGAATGGACCCCGACGCAAAGAACCTCGCGCTTCCCGACCTGCGCCCTCAGCACCCCTCCTCCGGCCATCCCATGCATGCCGGCGGAGAAGTGGCGGTGACCGGGCAAGACCTTCCCGCGCGGACGGCCCCTTCATCCATGGCCCGATCAAGTTGGTTTACGCCAAAGCCGCCGCTGCCGGGCTATGTTCTCCCCGCTGCATCCACACAGCCTCGCTAAGTAAAACAGCCTCGACCGTGTCACGGCTGACACAGACGTGTCTGCGCGGACACGTCCCCCGTGCGAAATATGTGACCTAAGTACCGCCGAATCAACAACCTGGCTCATGGTTCCGCCTTTGCTCTATTTCTCCGCGAGAGGCAAAGGCGATGAGCAAGATCACCGGAAATTCGAGGCGAATCGGAAACGCGGCATTCGTGCTTGCGGCGCTGTTAATGGCCACCGTCGAAGCCTTCGCGCAGAGTCAAACCCGGCGCGAGGTGCTCGTCAGCCTTCCCGATCGCAAGCTCGCAGTGCTGGAAAACGGCGCCGTCATAAAAGTATTTCCCGTTGCGGTGGGCGCTGCCGATTCGCCCAGCCCTTCCGGCGAATTCCAGATCGTCAATCGTCTAACCAATCCGACTTACTACCACCCCGGCACGGTGATCCCCGCCGGACCTAAGAATCCGCTGGGCACGCGCTGGATGGGCCTCAACCGCAAAGGATACGGAATTCACGGCACCAACGCACCGCGTTCCATCGGCAAGGCCGCTTCGCACGGCTGTATTCGCATGGGGAAGCGTGACCTGGAGCAGCTTTTCGAGATGGTTCGTGTCGGCGACACGGTTTCCATTCGCGCCCAGGCCGACAGCCAGACCGCTGCCATCTTCGGGCGTACGGAAACGGTGGTTGCCGAAGCTCAGCCGGTCTCGACCGATGTGGCCGATGTCCAGTAGCAACGAGTGCGAAAGGAGAACACCAATGCAGGAAGCAATCGCAGTAACGGTCGTAATCGCCGGACTCTTCTTCTCCATCATGTGCGCGCTGCTGCTGGAGGAGTTCATCTTCGGAGGACTGTTCATCCTGCTACGCCCGGCCGCCAAGCGCGTGCCGCAGCGGCCGCAGGACAGCCTGTTCGGCGCTTCCGACTAATGAAGCGGCCAGTTCGAGGAGAAGTGCAAGGGGCCCAGTACCAACACGGGGAAGTGAAGTTACGGAGGATGACATGCTCGCATTGAAATATTTGCTGCTGGTAGGCGCGATCGGAATGTTCATCGCCGCGCTCGCCATCGTGGCGTACGACCTGTACGCCGAAGTGCAACGCCGTCGCCGCGCGGTCGCCGCCGGCATCACCACCGAATCCGAACCCCTGCGCTGGCGCACCGCGGTGGCGCTGGTCGCGGTTGCCTGGGCGCCGCTGCTCATCGCGCTCAGCATCGTCGTCGTTCCCAGCGGGATGGCCGGCGTGCGCGTCAGCCAGGTCGCAGGCACGCGCCCCGGGACGCTTTATTCCGGAGTTCACGTGGTCACGCCGTTCATCGACCGCGTCGAGATGTTCGACACCCGCGACCACCTCTATACCACCGGAGTGGCGAGCGAAATCGACAAATCGAAGGACAAGAAAAAGGTGGAACCACTGAACGTGCAGGCGAAGGAAGGGCTCACGGTCGGCCTCGCGATCACCGTCCGCTACAGCCTCGATCCCAATCGCCTGGATTACATTCAGTCGCATTTGCCACAACCGGTGGACACGGAACTTGTGCCGGCGGTCGTGGCCAGCGCCTGGCGCGAGTTGGTGCCCAACTACACCGTGCGCGACGTCTTTTCCACCAAGCGCGAGGAGGTTCGCCAGCGCGCCGAAAAGATCATCAGCTCCAAGCTTGGCGCCGACGGCATTCGCGTCAAGGAAGTGATGCTGCGCGATATCCAGCTTCCGCCGGAATACGCCAAGGGCCTGGAGACGCTTTTGCTGCGCGAACAGGAAAACGACCGCATAGGCGTGGAAACAGAAATTCAGCAGAAGCAGGTGCGCATTTCCGAACTCCAGGCCGAAGCGCAAAAAGTCCGCGAGGTAAAGGGCGCCGAAGGCCAGGCGCAGGTGCGCGTGCTGCAGGCCAAGGGCGAATCCGACGCCATGCAATACATGCTGCCGCTGAAACAGAAGCAGATTGAACAATCGCGCCTGGAAGCGGAGGCGCGTAAGGAAACGACCATCAAGAATGCCGAGGCCGCGGCGCAGGCCAAGGTCATCGACAGCAAGGCCGAACTGGAACGCCGCAACCTGCTCGCCGACGCCGAGGCCAACCGCATCCGCGTGACTGCCGTCGCCGACGCCGAGCGCATGAGGTCGGAGGCGGCGGTGCTGAAGCAGAATCCCCTGCTCATCAACAAGATCGTGGCCGAGCGGCTCTCGGACAAGATCCAGGTGATGATGGTTCCGTCGGATGGAAAGTTCTTCTTCGCCAACGATGTGTTGCGCAGCATGGGTGCGCCGCCGCAGTCTGGCGGTGACGACGATCCACCGCCGCAGAAGAACCATGGACAGTGAAATCGTTGTCGGTCTACGGGCGACGGTCGTCGGCCAAGTAGCTGGCGACCGTCAGTTCGCAAGAACGTCAATCCGAGCCAATTGCCATGACGATCGCAGGTTATAATCCGCGCAGGTTCATGACCTCCCACCGAACCCGGCTCTCGGCGCTCATTGCGCTCGGGCTCACGTTGTGTCTTCCGGCGGCCGCGCAATGGGCCGAGCCCATCGGCCAGCTTGCGCGCGAAATTGCCGCTATCAACGGGCCTGGAACGGTTACCCTCACCGCGCAAAATATGTCGTCGTTGACCGCCGACAATATTCCCCTCATCAAGCGCGATCTGCAGAACGAATTGCGCGCCGCCGGAGTGCGCGTGGTCGCCGCGAATGCGGCCGCCGATATCAAGCTCACGCTGTCTGAAAACGCGCAGGGATATCTCTGGGTCGCAGAGGTCCGCCAGGGCAGCGAAACCAGGGTCGCGATGGTGACGGCGACGCGCTCGCAGAATGCAGCGACATTGCAGACCAGCTCGCTTGTCACCATCCACAAGACGCTGCTGTGGTCCCAGGACGCGCGGATCCTGGACCTCGCCCTGGTGCAGGCCGGGAGGGACGCGCACATAGTGGTGCTCGATCCGCAGAACGTCTTATTATTCAAGATGGCCGGCGGGGGCTGGATTGCTGAGCAGCAATTTACCATCCCGCACACGCACGCCTGGCCGCGCGAAGTCCGCGGAAGGCTGATGCTGGCGCGCGATCATCTTTTCGACGCCTATCTCCCCGGCGTGTTCTGCGCCTCGACGACCACGCCGCCGCTGACACTCAACTGCCGAGACGCCGAGAACCCATGGCCGCTCACCGCGACGCAGGCCGCGCCCTTGAGTGCCTCTCGCAATTTCTTTACCGGCACGCTGACGCCTGCCATCGGCAAGTTGGCCAGCGCACCTGCTTTTTACTCTGCCGCCGCGATTCCACGGCCGCTGTACACGCTCTGGATTTTCGCCCGCACCGACGGTTCCGTACACATGATGGATGGTGTCAATGATGTTGGGGCGCGCGCGCGCGATTGGGGCAGCGACATCGCCGCCGTCAAGAGTTCCTGCGGCGCACAAACGCAGTTGCTGGTCACCGGCACGGGAGACGCGGAGACGCCGGACGTGATGCGCGCCTTCGAGATTGCCGATCGGGAGCCGGTGGAAGTCGCGCCGGCCGTGGATTTCGGCGGACCGGTCACCGCGCTGTGGACGGCCTCGGATGAGCGCAGCGCGACGGCAGTCGTCAAGAATTTGAAGACAGGCAAATACGATGCCTTCGAACTTTCGATCAGCTGCGGGCAGTAGTCGCTGGGAGCGCCTAATCTCCGAGTTTCAGCGCTTCCGTTGCGCTGTCTTCGCCTGCCTTGCGCCACAAGTTTCACGTTTCAAGTGTCACGTTGTCAGCCGCGTTGTTTCCCGACCGAATCGCCACAACGCGAAACGTGAAACGAGAGCAGTGCAACCTCTACTCGCGGCTATCCTGTTGCTGGCCTCGTCCGCATCCGCTGAAACACGGCCCCGCTACGGCGGCACACTGCGCGTCGAAATACGTACCGCGCTGCAGTCGCTCGATCCTGCCACGCCGGCGCAGGATCCGGGTTTTGCGCAGATCGCGCCGCTCCTGTACGACACTCTCGTCCGCCTCGACGCCGGCGGCCATCCCATCCCCTCGCTTGCTCTGTCATGGCAACAGGAGGGTGACTCTCGCTGGCGCTTCACCCTGCGGAATGCTGTGCGCTTCTCCGACGGCACCGCGCTGGCCCCGGCACTGGCCGCGCAGTCGCTGCACGAAGCCAATCCTGATTGGAACCTGCGGGTGGTCGGCGATGTCGTGATCATTGAATCCGGGCAGGCGCTGGCGAACCTGCCTGCCATGCTGGCGCTGTCGCGCAACTCAATTGTGCTGCGCAATGGCGGCGGCAATCCGCTGGGCACCGGCCCTTTCCGGGTAAGCGATTTTCAACCCGGCCGCCGGCTCACGCTCGCCGCCGTAGAAGAGAATTGGCAAGGGCGGCCGTTTCTCGACGCCATCGACATCCAGTTAAACCGCGGCGCGCGCGAGCAGATGGTGGACTTCGAACTCAACCGCGTCGATGTCGCCGAGGCCGCGACCGATCAGCTCAGTCGGCTGGCGCAATCCGGGCGCCGGGTTTTCACCAGCGAACCGGTGGACCTGCTGGCGCTGCGCTTCAGCCACTCCAATGTGCGCGATGCGCGCGTGCGCGAGGCCATCGCACTTACCGTCGACCGCGATTCCATCTACAGCGTTCTCCTGCAGCGCCGCGGCGAGCCCACGGGGGCCCTGTTGCCCAATTGGATCACGGGGTATTCTTTCCTGTTCGCGTCGGCGCCCCAGGTGGCGCGTGCCCGACAGTTGCGCGCCGAGGCCAGGCAGACGGCGCCTCTGACGCTGGTCTACGACGCCTCCGATCCACTGGCTCGACTGGTCGCCGAGCGCGTCGCGGTCAACGCCAACGATGCGGGAATCACCTTGAAAACGCTGCCCAGCACGCAGAACATTACTGTGCCCGACATCGAGCTCATGCGCGTGCGGCTTGCCTCCACGGATCCCGCAGTCGCGCTCAGCGAAATCGCGCGCACCGACCGCCTTGCGCTCACAACCGGAGAAACTGTCGACCGTCAACCGTCGACCGCCGACGGCGTTTACCGCGCCACCGTTTCCGCGCTTAAGGACCACTGGGCGATTCCGATCGCGTACCTTCCGGCGGCCTATGTCCTCGGTGCGCGCGTGCGCAACTGGGTGCGCACCCGCGACGCAAGCTGGCAACTTCAGGACGTCTGGCTGGGCGCGGAATCGCTTGCGCCGGTGATAGGAGCGACGCGCCCATGAGTTTCCGTCGCCGGCTGCTGATCGCGCTCTCGCTCATCGTGCTGGTCACGGTGGGATCCGTCTCGACGGTCGTCTCCCTCCGGACGCGGAGCGCGTTCGAGCGCGCCGACGCCGAGCGTACCGATGCCCTGGCGGCGCAGTTCCGCAGCGAATTCGCGCGGCGCGGCGACGCAGTCGTGCACCGCATCAGCTCCGTTGGGGCCGGCGATGCGGTCGCAAAGATGGCCCTCGATCTCGGCAGCGGCGGCGATACCGGCGCTTATGTCACCGAGGCAAAAACCGTCGCCGACGCTTACCAGCTCGACCTGCTGGAGTTCGTTTCCGCCGAGGGCACCATCATCTCGTCGGCGCAATGGCCCGCGCGCTTTGGATATAAGGAGGACATCCCGCCCGATCTGCCGGCGAAAGGCGCGGTGCTGCGCCTGGTCCCCCTTCCCGATGGTGCAACGCTGGGCGTCATGGCGGCCACGAGCGTGAAGGTCGGCGACAAGCCCCCGACGTTCATCTACGGCGGACAGCGGATGGATCATGCGTTCATCGCCTCGCTCACGCTGCCCGCCGGCACCCGTGTCCTGCTCTATCAGAACCTGCAGCCGGGGTTCTCGGCGCAGTCGCTGATCGGTCCGAACGGAGCAGTGGACAATGCCGACCGCCTGGCGCCGCTGATCGCGCGCGTGCAGCAACAGAAGCGCGACTCCGACGAGGTGGTGCAATGGTCCGCCGACGCCGCCGACAGCGAGAGCTTTCACGCCATTCCGCTGAAGGGTGAAAACGAGGCGCTGCTCGGCGTGCTGTTGGTGGGCAGCTCGCGCCGCGGCCTCGTCGAGTTGCAGCGCCACATCGGGGCATTCGCGCTGATCGTCGGCGGCATCGGAATCCTGCTAGCGGTGGTGCTCAGCAGTTGGGTGGCGGCGCGGGTCACGCAGCCGATCGAGCGCCTGGCGGAGGCGGCGCGCGAAGTTGCGGCTGGAAACTGGGAGACGCAGGTCGAGGTGGCTTCCCGCGACGAAATCGGCGAGCTGGCGGATTCCTTCAATTCCATGACTCGCCAGCTTGCCGAGCAGCGCGAGCGAGCCATGCAGGCCGAACGCGTGGCCGCCTGGCGCGAACTGGCACGGCGTCTGGCGCATGAGCTGAAAAATCCGCTGTTCCCGCTGCAAATCACGGTGGAGAACCTGCTGCGCGCCCGCAATTCTGCCGAGTTCGACGAAGTCTTCCAGGAGAGCGCTGCCACGTTGCTCACCGAGCTCGGCAATATGAAGACAATCATCGGGCGCTTCAGTGACTTTTCGAAAATGCCGCAGCCGCAGCTGCAAGCCGTGAACGTGAACGATATCGCGCGCCAGGTAGTGAAGCTTCACGAGGCTCAATTCCAACGTGGTGTTATCCCGAGCGAGGCGGCGCAGCCGGCGAGCCGAGGGCCCTTGCGCTCGGTCGTGGCAAAACTGGAACTGGATGATTCCCTTTCGGCAATCGATGCCGACCCCGACTTGCTGCACCGCGCGCTATCGAACCTGGTGCTGAACGCGCTCGATGCCATGCCCGATGGCGGTACCCTCACGTTGCGGACCAGCGCCACCGGCAAGCACGTGCGCCTCGAGGTCAGCGATACCGGCACCGGCCTGACGCGCGAGGAGTGTGAGCGCCTGTTCACGCCGTACTACACGACCAAGGTCCATGGCACCGGGTTGGGTCTGGCGATCGTGCAGTCGGTAGTCAGCGATCATCACGGCGGCATCAGTGTGGATAGCACGCCAGGGAAGGGAACCACCTTTCGGATTGATCTGCCGCGGCGCAGCTCGACGTCCTCGGTGTCAAACGATATGTTCAAGTCAGCCATAAGCGGTTAGCCACAGAGGCACGAAGGGGAAAAATGGAACGTAAATAGGCAAAGACCGCGCAGATAATGCGATTCGTACGCCTTAAAACATGCCGACAAAAGCCCAACTCTTAATCGTTGACGATGAGGCGAACACGCTGGCGTCTCTATCCCGCGCCTTCCGCCTTGCCGGGCACGAGGCCACGGTGTGCGACAACGCCGGCAAAGCACTGGAGCTGGCAAAGTCGCGGGAATTCGACCTGATTCTCTCCGATGTGGTCATGCCCGGCCGCGACGGTCTCGCGCTGCTGGAAGATTTGAAGGCCGCCGGCGTCAGCGCGCCCGTAGTCATGATGTCCGGACAGGCGCACATCGAGATGGCAGTGCGCGCCACGCGCCTGGGCGCTCTGGACTTCCTGGAGAAGCCGCTCTCCACCGACAAGCTGCTGCTCACGGTGGACAACGCGCTCAAGCTCAAACGACTGGAGCAGGAGAACCAGCAACTCAAGGCACGACTGGGCAAGCATGAGATCGTCTGGTCGGGCCCGGCAATGAAGCGGGTGATGGCGCAGATCGAGCGCGTCGCAGCGAGTGAAACCCGTGTCTGCATCTGCGGCGAGACCGGCACCGGCAAAGAACTGGTGGCCCGCACGCTTCACGAGAAGAGCCAGCGACACAACGGGCCGTTCGTGACCTTGAATTGCGCGGCCGTGCCCGCCGAGCTGATCGAGTCGGAATTGTTCGGCCATGAAAAAGGTTCGTTCACCGGCGCCGGCTCGCGTCACATTGGAAAATTCGAGCAGGCCAACGGCGGCACGCTCTTTCTCGACGAAATCGGCGACATGCCCCTCGCCATGCAAGCCAAGCTGCTGCGGGTCCTGGAGGAGAGCGAAGTGGAGCGCATCGGCGGCGATCGGCCGATCGCGGTCGACGTACGAGTGCTGGTTGCCACGCACCGTAATCTTGAGGAACTGGTGCGCGAAGGAAAATTTCGCCAGGATTTGTTTCATCGCGTGTACGTTTTTCCGTTGACGCTGCCGCCGCTGCGCTCGCGCGTCGAGGACATTCCCGCGCTGGTCGAGCATTTTGCCAAGCAGGTTTCCGCGCAGAATAACTGGAAGCCGATGCGTTTTGCGCCCGAAGCTGTCGCCGCACTTGAGCGCTACCCCTGGCCGGGAAATGTGCGCGAGCTGCGCAACGCCGTCGAGCGCCTGATGCTGTTGGCCTCGGACGGTGAAGTGAACGCGGAGACGGTTGAGCTTGCGCTGCCACAGGGCGCCGCGGGTTCGACTGCGTCGGGTACGCTCGGCGAGCGCGCCGCGGAATTCGAGCGCCAGACGATTTTGTCGGAGCTCAAGCGCCACCAGCACCACATCACGAATACGGCGAAAGCGTTAGGGCTGGAGCGCAGCCATCTTTACAAGAAGTGCCAGCAACTGGGAATCAACTTGCGCGCAGCGCGCGGCGGCGGCGCCTAACCCGGGTGAGCTTTTGAGTTCGCACCGGCCAAACCCGTCGGCTGACGCTGTACAATAACTTTAAGCAAGACAGCGACTTGCGCGTCCCGCGCCGCATGGGGGAAAGGTTCCATTCGGCGGTCGCCCAAAAGTTGCTGGTGACGCGAGCGTTTCCGTTTATAGATATCGGAGAGGTGGCAGAGCGGTTGAATGCACCCGCCTTGAAAGCGGGCGTGCCTTGACGGGTACCGGGGGTTCGAATCCCTCCCTCTCCGCCATTCAGTCTCCAGTCTTGAGTTCTCTTTGCGTTCCTTCGCAAGAATCTGCGAATTTCCGGCGGTTTTGGCGATACGGTTGAAACCAAACCGCACCAGAGAATAAGGTGATCCCGTGACTTCAGCGCAACTTCGTTAGTTTTCTCCAGCGTGGCGTGGCGAGGTGCGGTTCGCAAGCAAGACTGGAATGGGGCGAAAGATGTTTCAGGGCGTCATTGATCTCAGGGGAACTGTGCTGATGGACAATTCGCCGCTGCTATCCCTCTTTCCAAATTTCGAATCGCGCAGTGTTATCAGCACCTCGGCAATTCGAATTC
>DASSIZ010000144.1 GCA_035691485.1 Terriglobales bacterium | reverse complement strand
GATTCTGAGACGGGACCGCGGTCCTCGGCTACGGCGCTATGCATTCCACACGTAAAGGTACTGCTCGTCGGCCGCCGTGGCCACCGAACGGTGCAGCTTGCGAGTGGCCCGGTTCAGCGCTGAGCGGATATTGACCTTGGTGTCCGGCAGCTCGTCGAGCGGAATTTTCAACGACTGCCCTCCCTCCAGCACCTCAAGGTCGCTCAGGATGGCCTCTACGATCCCGTTATGCTTGCCCTTGCGCCCGGTCGGAACATTGACGCGGTCGGTAGTGTTGAATTTGTGGCGCTTGCCGGCCGTGGATCTTGCCATGGGAAATCTCCTCTCCTCCCGCCTTGGAAGCGAACCCAGGACAGTTTGGTATCGTTAACGTATCGCTAGTTTAGTATCGTTAACGTATCGCTAACAAATCGAAATATTATCAAAAACTTAAATAAAACATCAAGCAAAATTATCGATAATTTCAATCCTATGCAAGTTATTCATCAGCAAAGACTTCGCAGCCGGCCTCGCAAAGAAAAAGTCCCCGTATCGGTTTTTTCGGGTTATCGTCGGGATCATGAAAAAGCTCACCAGGGTCGCAAAGAAATTCGAAGCTGTGCCCATCGCCGACGTTCTCAAAACGGCAGTCGAGTTCGATGGCAAAGAGACGGTCAGATTACCGATGACCAAGAACGAGCCCTACGCGATTGCCGTCAACAGTGCGGTCGAATCCAAGAACGCTTGAAGCTCAGCGCGGCGAGGGAAACCGCCTCGCCGTGCCACGGTTCGGTGCATGATCTTGCATGGCTGGAAAGAAATCGCTAACTACTTGCGCTGCGGAGTGCGCACCGTCCAGCGTTGGGAGCGCTTTGGCTGTCCCATCCGGCGTCCTGCCGGGCGTCCGCGCAGCACCGTAATCGCCTCCTCGGAAGAAATTGACCAGTGGCTGCGGCAGTGCCGGCTCGGCGCCTCTGACGGCGACGGCTGGCAGGGTAACGACGCAAAGCTCAAACGCACCTTCGTGCAAATTATCGCCGCGCAGTACCGGGTGCTCCTGGAGTTGAACTCGCTCATCCATGACCTGGAAGAAACCAGGCGAGAAATTGCTTCGGCGAGAGTGAAACTTCGCCCGCCCAACCAGGCGCGGCGGCGCGTGCATCCCTCGGCACTCGATGACACTGCTCTCCCGGCGCCGCGCGGCGCGCCACGCTCAAATTGATCGCAGTTTGACCGTCAGCGCATCCCTGCTTTGCGACGGCTAGCGTCCCTTGGCGGAAGGCACTTTCTCCACTTCCTTCGCGGCCCGCATCACCGTCTTCTGCATGCGGTTTTGGCCGGCCCAATAGATGCTGATCTCGTGGCCGTCGGGATCGTTCAGGTAGGCGTGCCGCCAGCCCCACGGCATCATTTGCGGCATCTGCGTAATGTAGAAGTTTTTCGCCTGCAGCTTGCGGCAGAAGTCATCCAGTTCGCGAATCTCGAAGTACAAGCGCACGCCCTCGCTGGCAATCGATGCCCCCGGTCCCGCCTGGTGCAGCGCGATGGTTCCATCGCCGCCTGGGGCGCGCAGCCGCGAGTACACCGCCTTGCCTTCGTGACGAAATTCGTCGAGCTGTTTGAACCCAAGCAAATCGCGATAAAAGCCGAGCGCGCGCTCCACGTCCTTCACGTACACCATGGCGTGATTGAAGGTGAGCTTATCGCCGGCCACCGGTTCCTGCTGCGGCGCGATACGTTTGGCACCTGTCGCTTTCCGTTTGCCCGCGGCCTTTTTCGTGGCCGGCTTCTTCGCTTTCGCGGCTGGCTTTTTCGCTTTGCTGGCTTTCCGCATGGCGATTCGCTCAAGGGAATTGCGCGCCATTGTACCTGAACCCGGCCCGGTTGAGCGCGCTCTACCGCCTGCGCAGCATTTGTGGCGCGGGTCTCTGACCCGGGTTTTCGCGGTCGCACAGGTTCGGCGTGGCCCGACCTTTGTCTGCCCGAGATTTCAGATTTTCAAATTCTCAACTTCACCAGTGACTCCGCCGCCGCCTTGCCGGTCGCAATGCAATCCGGCACGCCGATGCCCCGGTAGGCGTTTCCCGCAAGCTCCAGTCCGGGAATGCTGCGCCGCAATTCCTCGATGCGCGCCACCCGCGCCAAGTGTCCCCGCGTGTACTGTGCCATGGCGCCGCGCCAACGGTAGACGCGGCTAAATCTCGGCCTGGCGGTGATGCCGACGAGTTCGCGCAGGTCCTTGGCCACTGCTCCGAGAATTTCGTTGTCTGCTGCGTCGAGCACCGCCTCGTTGCCCCAGCCGCCGATGAAGCATCGCACCAGTCCACGGTCGGGCGGCGAGCGATGCGGAAACTTCACGTGCACAAAAGTTGCCGCCAGGATGCGCCGTCCTTCGCTGCGCGGAACCAGAAATCCAAATCCCGGCGGCGCTGACGCCAAGTCCTGCTTGTCGTAGCCGCAGACCACCACGATGGAGGAGCTGTACTGCACCTGCTTCAGTTCGTCGGCTAGCGGCGCGCTGGTTCTCTCCAGCAGCCGCCCAGCGTGGTTCGCCGGAAGCGCCATGATCACCGCGTCAAATTCCTCCGGCGAGCCCTGCTCGGGCGCGACCATCCACTTTTCTCCCTGACGGCTGAGCGCCACCGCCGGGTTTCCTGTACGCGCCGCCCCAGCCGCAAGCTGTGGCACAATCGTGTCCACCAGTTGCTGCATGCCGTTTTTCAACGACGTGAACAGCGGACGCGGCGCCATGGCTGTCACGCCCCGATCGCTTTTTATTCCCTGTTCGCGCTGCTTGCGCGCCCGCAGCATGCCGCGACTGAGCGAGCCATACTTCTTTTCCATGTCCACGAAGCGCGGCAGCACCGCCGCGGCGCTGAGGTCGGCCGCCGCTCCCCCATAAACCCCGGCCAGCAGCGGGTCCGCCAGTCGTTCCACCATCTCCGGGCCGAAGTGGCGCTCCACCAGCTCGGCAACAGTTTCGTCGCGGTCCTCCCCCGCATTCGGCTTCTGAAAGTACTCGCGCGCGAAACGCAACTTGGCGCCCAAGGAAAACAGCTCCGTCGTAATCATGGGCGCGATCCTGGTAGGCACCATGAACATCAGGCCGTCGGGGATGGCCACCAGCCGGCCTTTCACGACGATGTAGGTTTTACGGTCGGGATCGTTCGATCCGATGAGCTGGTCGCCCAGCCCCAGCGAGCGCACGAAATCCAGGCCCCAGGTTTTTTCAGTTAGGAAAGAATCGGGGCCGGCTTCGACCAGGCAACCGTCGATGCGCTCGCTTACCAGCACGCCCCCGAGCCGCGGCGCCGCTTCCAGGATTGCGTACTCGATCCCCGCCCCATTCTGCCGCGCGCGCTCCAGCGTGATCGCCGCACTCAGGCCGCTGGTTCCCCCGCCGATAATGGCTACACGCTTCATGCAAAGACAACCGCGGATCTACGCCGATCCACGCGGATGAAAACAAGAATAAAAGAAATCCGCATGAATCCGCGGTCAGATTTTCGCTTTGATTTGCACCAGCGGCTTCGCTTCGCCGGCCGGTTCCAGCCGCGAGCGCGCGACGTCGGCAATGGCGGCGCAGAACGTGGGCGAGTCGTTCAGCGACTCGGCGCGCCACAGCCGCATGCCTTGCCGCTCGGCGAACTGCCGGAAACCGATATCGATGTCATAGAGCACTTCCACGTGATCGCACACGAATCCGATCGGCTGGATGAAGACGCCGCCGTGGCCTTTTCCTTTCAACTTCAGGATGGTGTCTTCCACCGTCGGCCCCAGCCAGCTTCCCCCCGACATGCCCTGGCTCTGGAAGGCGAACGTCCAGTCCTCCACCGTCAACGACGCAACTTCCATGGCCACCATCTCGGCGGTTTCTTTCGCCTGCTGCTCGTACGGGTCGCCTTCCTCGATCGTTCGGGTCGGCACGCTGTGGGCGGTGAAAATGATGGGCACGCGCGCGCCTGCTTCCTCGCACGCGCGCTTCCAGCCCGGCGCCAGTTTTTCGGCGAAGGCCCTGATCAACAGGGGGTGGTCGTGCCAGTTGTCCACGAACTCCACCTCGAACGCAGGCTCGCCGAGCGCCCGCCGGTACAGCCCAACGCTGGTGCGGGAATTCTGCGGCGCCAGGCAGATGGCGACCGCATGCACAACGCCGTCGTTCGTCATCTGCCGCACTGTATCCGCGATGAACGGCTTCCAATTGCGCATCCCGACATACACCGGAAGGCGCAATTCGCGCGCCGCTCCTGCCGCCTGCCGCATCGTGGTTTCCGTCAGCGGCGAGTGGCCGATCAGACCGTAACGATGCTTCACCTCTTCGATCACCGGGGGCGGGAGCGGGCGTCCGGCAATATTGTTCAGGAATTCAGGGACCTGATCCGGCGAATCGGGGCTGCCGTGGGCGAGCAGGAGAACGGCCGTCGATCCCCGACCGCTGCTCAAGCTGCTCACTGCCCCTCCCCGAACCACTCGACCTTCGCTGCGGTGGCGTACTTGGACGAGTATTGGTGGACAAAGTCGCAGAGGTCCTTGACGTGCTCTACTGGCGTCTCCGGCAGGATGCCGTGCCCAAGGTTGAAAACGTGCCCCGGGCGCCCGCCGGTGCGCTGCAGCACGTCTTCCGCCTGCGAGTGAATTTCTTTCTTATTCGCGAACAGCACCACCGGATCCAGGTTTCCCTGCACCGCACCGTGATTGCCCAACGACTTCCACGCGGCATCAATCGGCATGCGCCAGTCCACCCCGATGACGTCGGCTCCCGTCTCCTTCATCGCCGGCAACAGTGTGGCCGTCTCCGTTCCGAAGTAGATGACTGGTACCCCCGCGTGCTTTACCCGCTGCACCAGCTCCGTGGTGCGCGGCAGGACAAAGCGCCGGTAATCGCCTGGGCTCAGGCATCCCACCCAGGAATCGAAGATCTGCACCACGTCAGCGCCGCGCCGCGCCTGCTCGATCACGTAGTCGCCGAGCACCGAGATCAGCTTGCCCATCATCTCGTCCCACGCCTCCGGGGAGCGGTACATCAGCTTCTTGGTCTCAACGTAGTTGCGCGACCCGCCGCCTTCGATCATGTAGCTGGCCAGGGTGAACGGTGCGCCGCAGAAACCGATCACCGGCAACTTCGCGCCGAAGTGCCGCGCGACAAGGTGTACAGATTCCCCCACGTAGTTGAGCTCCCCCGCCTGGTCAATTCGCAGCGCGTGGACGTCGGCGACGCTGCGCACCGGCTTTTCGATTACCGGTCCCTCCCCTTCCTGGAAATGGAATGGGATGCCCATCACCTCCAGCGGAAGCAGGAGGTCGGCGAAGATGATGGCGGCGTCCACCCCCAGGATCTCCGCCGCCTCAATCGTGACCTGCGCTGCCACTTTGGGCGTCTTGCAGATTTCGACAATCGAGTGATGCTTGCGGACCTCGCGGTATTCCGCCATGTATCGGCCCGCCTGGCGCATAAACCAGACCGGGGTCACCGGCGTCGGCTGGCAACGGCAGGCACGGACAAAATGAGACTCAGGGGCGGACATGGACCTAACAATGTAACTTAGGAAATGCCAAGCGGTCGATGGCTGCGCCAAAAGCGCCCGATTGGAGCTGGGCTGGCTCTCTGGGTCTCGCCGCACCCGCTCCAAAGTCCGATGTCCGCCTGAACCCTCGTAAATTGACTTGCTTGCCCCCCCCAAGTAGTGTGCCCATGCGGTTTAGGCATCCAAAAAAGTTATACAGTGCCGCAACAAACAACCATGTAAGGGGTTACTTACATCAGCTACTTGGTCGACAGAGTTTTCCTGCGGGCCGGCTGCTCCGTGCCCTACAGGACGGAGGCAACTATGAAAGTCATGACGAAATTGGCCTTAGCGGTTGGAGTACTTTTTCTATTATCCAGCGCCAGCTTTGCGCAAGCGCCATGGTGGGGGCACAACAACGGTTGGGGATACCAAAACGATAGGGACCGCCGCGAATACAACAACGGATATCGCGACGGCAGCAACGATCGCTCGCACGGCCGTAGCTGGCATCCGCGTCATAGCGAACAGGACTACATGCACGGGTATCGCGCCGGCTACGGAAGTAACGGCGGCGGCTGGCAGGGACGGCGTGACAACGATCACGACCGCGATGACGCTTATCGTGGCAACAACGGCAACTGGGGCCAGTATGGTAACGGCCCGTATACCAACGGCCCGTATAACAACGGTCCCTACCGAAATGGTCAGTACGGCAACGCGCAGGGCGTCGCTTACAACAACGGTTACCAGAGCGGCATGAGTTATGGCATTTCCGATCGCACCAGTGGCCGCCGTTATACGCCCACCTCTAGCAACGCCTACGAACACGGCACCAGTGGGTATAACTCCTCGATGGGCGATAAGACCACCTATAAACTCGCTTTTCGGCAGGGTTACCAGGCCGGCTACGACGCGGGCTACAACGGACGCGGACGCCGCTAATAGTAGGTCAGTTTGCGCGCACAAATAATCGCGGGCTTCGGCCCGCGATTTTGTTTTGCCTTGCGCCTCGTTATTAGCTACTCGTTAATCTTCGATGTACGCATCCGCCTCGATCTCCACCAGCATCTCGGGCGAGATCAGGCGTGACACCTCGACCATCGTAGCCGCCGGTCGGATGTCGCCGAACACCTCCCCGTGGGCGCGTCCCACCTTCTCCCAATCCTCCATGTTGACGACATACATGCGCGTGCGGACGACGTGCTTCATTTCCGCGCCGGCTTTCTTCAGCGCCGATTCGATATTGCGCAGTGTCTGCGCTGCCTGGGCGTAGGCATCGCCCACGCCAGCGATTCCGCCTCCGGGCTGAGTCGCCGTGGTTCCCGAAACGTGGACATAATTACCGATGCGCACCGCCCGCGAATATCCGACAATCGGCTCCCACGGGGTTCCGCTGGAAATGTTTTGTCGAGTCATGAGGAACAGACTCGGCAGAGGGGTGGTAGGGTTCGGAAACTGGAGGCTATGCCTTCCCCAGCGTTTGTGGCGAGCGTTGCCACAAGAAAAACAGGGCAGCCTTATCGGCCGCCCTGTCTCACTACGTTCGTACCAGTTACTGTTGCGGAGGTTTCGGTTTTTCGCCGGCGCTGGGCGGATTGCTGCTCGGCATGCTCATGTTGCCCATGCCGCTGCTGGCGCCACCGACGGTGATGTGGTCAACCACCTTACGGTTCCCAGCATAGGACTCGGCGATCCGCTTGGCGGTTTGCTTTTCCTTCCCGGTCGCAGCCGTTCCACTAAGTTCGATCGAGCTGGCACTAATGCTGACGTTGATGTTGTCGTTGGCCAGGGTCGGTTCATTCTTCAGAGCCGCCTGGATTTGTTGCTGCAGCTGATCATCGCTGGAGCCCGCGCTGGTCTGCGCGCCCATTGACGAGCTGCTGCTGGCGCTGGACTGCCCGGCGCTTCCGCTCTGGCTGGTCGCGCCCGCCTGCGAACCGATGGCCGCCTGGTCCGGCGTGTTCGCCGAACTCGAGGCGCTAGGCGGCAACGTCGTCGCCTGGCCGCTCACGCCGCCGGTGGTGGAAGTTCCCGCGCTGGAGCCCACCTGGGACTGCGCGCCGGTTGCGCTCTGGTCAGGAGGCGTCGTGCTGGAACTCGAGGTGGACGGAACCGTCGACGGCGAAGTGCTGGCCGCCGAGCTGGTCTGCCCCGGCTGCGCCGTCGCGCTGCTCTGCGAGCTCATGCTCGACTGATCGCTCGGAGGAGTCGAAGAGCTGGCGCTCGAGCTCGGCGGATTGCTGGTGCTGCTGGAGGGATTCGAAGTCCCAGCCGCTACCCCGCCCTGCCCGGTCTCGCTGGCCGCGGTGCCCGTGTTAGTCGTGGTAGTAGTGGTCGTCTGCGAAGAAATGCTCCCCTGGCCCGCAGTGCTGCCGGTGGTCGCTGAGGAACCCACGCTCGCCGAAGATGCGCTGGAGGCGATTGACAGGTGCTCCTTCACGCCCTTGACGCCCGGGACGGCTTTCGCCAGTTTCTTGGCTTCTTTCTTGTCATCCTTGTTCGGAACCGAGCCGTCGAGCGAGACGACGCCGTTCTTCACCGTGATCTGCACGTTTTGCAGGTTCGGGTTGGACGCCAGCTGCTCGTGGACTTGGCGGTGGAGGCTTTCGTCGTCCACGTTCGCCATCGAACTGTTCTTGCTCTGATCGGTGGTAGTGCTGGCCTGGCTGCTGGCGCTGGTCTGGTCAGCGGCTGTGCCCATTGCGCCATGCGGCTGGCCCGTCTGCCCCGACTGTCCGTATCCAGGCTGACTCTGAGCCATGGCCACGGCCGCGGACAGACCGAGCACAAAAAGGATTGTTAAAAGATGCTTCTTCATTCGTAGTTTCTCCCCGTTACAAAAAGTTTCGTTTTTCGGATCAGCTCTTCACGAGCGTTTTGCCCGCGGCGAGCACCTTGCGGCATGCGTTGACGGTACCCATGCTGGGTGCCCGCAACTCTCGAAGAGGCGCGACAGATCATGTTTGGCCAGAGCAGACCTGTGCTCTCTGTCTGGCAGCACGCGAAGCTCCAACGGAGCGTTGCTGAAGGTAGAGAAAAAGCATTTAAGTGGCTCCGCAGCAGCTATTTACAAGGCGGCGACAGAGCGCTCGTCCAAGTTCCTGCGGGCCGCTTCCCTTCGTGCCTTGATTGAGCATTGACGTACCCAAACTGGGCGCGGCATGACCTTGGCTTCGCTCGGATTTCAACAACACGTTCGTGGTCCTATGGCCGTGGGGTAGGATCGCAAAGCCAACAAAATGACCACACGGACGAGCGGCCAGCATTTTGCCCTCAGCGCGAGCGCAGCGAGCCCGGCATGCATCGCCAGCCCAACGCGTGAGCGTTGGGTAGGATTCGCAAAACCAAACCAGCCCGAGCGAACGCGAGGCCGACACCTCTTGGTGAGGCGACAGCCCGAACCTACCACAAAGCCCGGCATGCATCGCCAGCCCAATCCGTTCGGACCAGGTTGAACCGGACGCTGGTCGAATTTAGACTGCAATCATGCAGGCGCACATGCACGACCGGCGAAGAAACCCTTCGCAGGTGCTGAAGGTCTCGCTGGTGGTCACGATGGCCTACATCGTCCTGCTGGTGATTTCTGGCGTGCGCGCGCACAGCCTGGCGCTGCTTTCCGAAGCCGGGCACAACGTCTCCGACTTTTTGGCACTGCTGCTGTCGCTGGCCGCCGTGTACCTGGAACAACGTCCGCCGAGCGCCACCAAGACCTACGGCTACAGCCGCGCCGGAGTCCTCGCGGCCTTCATCAACGCCATGACCCTGGTGGCCATTGCGTTTTACATCTTCTACGAGGCGGGACGCCGGCTGGTGACGCCGGTCCCGGTTCATCCGGGGCTGATGATCGTGGTGGCGGCGGCCGGTGTGCTGCTCAACGGCGTTATCTCCATCCTGCTGTGGCGCAGCAGCAAGGACTTGAACATCCGCGGCGCATTCCTGCACATGCTCGGCGACACCCTTTCCACGGCGGCGGTCATCGCCGGCGGCTGGGCCATTCTGATCACCGGACAAAGCTGGATCGATCCCGCGCTTTCCTTTGGCATTGGCGCCATGGTTTTGTGGTCTTCGTTCGGCATCATTCGCGAAACCCTCAACATCCTGCTCGAAGGCGCGCCGCGCGGCATGGACTTGTCCCACGTGGGTCGCGAGATCGCCGCCGTGGCCGGGGTGAACGACGTGCACGATCTGCATGTCTGGAGCATCGGCAGCGAGTCGCACGCCTTGTCCTGCCACATCAGCATTGCCGATATTCCACCTTCCGCCAGCGAGGCCATCCTGCGCGAGGTGCAAGAGCGGCTACGCCAGAAGTTCCGCATTCATCACACTACCATCCAGTTCGAGCACGTGGTCTGCGACATCGCGCACGGCTGCGTCGTCATCCCCGCGCAAACCGAAGGACACGGGCACACGCATTAAAGGCGGGCGCAAAGGACCGCCGCGGGAACAGGGTGGGGATTCAGGGTTGCAAATCGAACTGCTGCTTCAGCCTCTCCCACGTGGTGCCGAGGTCCTCGGGCAGGATGCGGGTTTCACCCACCACGGAAACGAAGTTGCTGTCGGCAATCCAGCGCGGCAGCACGTGCATGTGGATGTGCCCGGCCACGCCGGCGCCGGCCGCAGCTCCGATGTTCATGCCCAGGTTGATGCCGTCAGGCCGGTACACGGCGCGCAGCGCTGTCTCCACACGCTGGGAGAGGAACATCATTTCGCCCGCCGCTGCCGCCGGAAGCTTTTGCAGTTGGTCCAGGTGCCCGTAGGGCACGATCATCACGTGCCCGCTGGTGTACGGGAATGCGTTGAGAATGATGAAGCAATGCTCGCCACGATGGACGATGAGCGCTTCCCGGTCGTCGCGCTTGACCACTTCACAGAAAACGCACCCCGGCGTTTTGCCGGCGCTGGTGATGTACGCGTACCGCCACGGAGTGAACAGGTAATCCATCTGAAAAGTAAAAAGTCAAAAGTCAGAAGTAAGAATTAAGACAAGCAGTTATACAGCATTCGCTACAGGTTGTCGGCTTAGGGCTTTCGGTTCGGGGTTACCCGGTTTTCCGCGTCGGGCCGGTCCACGGTTTCGCGGCAGCCGGGTTTCCATTCTGACTTCTTACTTCGTGCCCGCGGTCACAACCTGATGTGCGTGCCGACCTTGCTGGAAGGGTCGCTCACTGCAACAATTGGGTGGTGGGTTGCAGAATTTTTTTCTGCGGTTCCCGTGAATGTTGGGTTGGGCGTTTGACACCATTTTGAGCGGTTGTTATAGTCGGAAAGTCCTTCGGTGCATCAGCCGCGCTGGGGGATGAGACCGCTGGATTGTCCAAGCCCGAGAACGGGCAAATCACCCCGACGACCCACGCCAGCAGTCCGTAAGAAATCCGTGGTCCCCATACGCGCGCTGCAGTGTGCGATGGGTGGAAGATATATGGTTTTTGACGAACGCACAGCCCAGAGCGACACTTCTTCCTCGCAGCCGGCTGCGGATCAGCATTCGAACCATCCGCCTGCCGAGCCCACCGCGAACTCCCAGCCATCTTCGGTCACTCTGGCGGAAACTCCCGCTGTTCATCCCACCAGGACCCCCGGCGGTCCGAAGAATCGAAATGAAAAAGAAATGACCGACGATTTCGCAACCGCACTGGAAAATTTCACCGCCGAGCAGGCAGCTGAGCAGGCCGCCAATGAAGACCGCGTCATCAAGGGCACGGTCCTGAAAATCACTCCCACCCACGTCGTCGTCGACGTCGGCTTCAAGTCCGAGGGACTGGTGCCGATCGCCGAGGTGCAGGACCACGAAGGCAACGTGAAGGTTGAACCCGGTCAAGAGATCGACGTCATGATCGAGAAGGGCGAGACCGAGGAGGGCTATACCAAGCTCTCCCACCAGAAGGCCTCGCGCCTGCGCGCCTGGGACGACATCGAGAAGGCGTACAACGACAAGACCCCCATCAAGGGCGTGGTCGTGGAGCGCATCAAGGGCGGCCTGACGGTGGACATCGAGGGCGCGCGCGCCTTCCTGCCCGGCTCCCAGGTGGACCTGCGCCCGGTGCGAAACCTGGACGGCATGAAAGGCCAGGAGTTGCAGGTCCGGGTCATCAAGCTGAATAAGAAACGCGGCAACATCGTGGTCTCGCGCAAGCAGCTTCTCGAGGAAGACCTCAATGAGAAGCGCGGCCATACCCTGGAGCAATTGAGCGAAGGGGCAGTCCTGACCGGCACGGTGAAAAACCTGACCGACTACGGAGCCTTCGTCGATCTCGGCGGTATCGACGGCCTGCTGCACATCACCGACATGAGCTGGGGCCGGCTGACGCACCCCCGCGACCTGGTCAACGTCGGCGACCAGATCCAGGTGAAGGTCCTGAAGTTCGACAAGGAAAAGCAGCGCGTGTCGCTAGGCTTCAAGCAACTGACCCCCGATCCCTGGCTGGACGCGGCGCACCGCTATCCTATCGGCGCCCATGTCAAGGGGCGCGTCATCAGCATCACCGATTACGGAGCCTTCATCGAGCTGGAGCAGGGCATCGAAGGCCTGGTACACGTCAGCGAGATGACTTGGTCCAAGCGCATGAAGCATCCCGGGAAGATGCTGACCGTCGGCCAGGAAGTGGAAGCGGTGGCGCTCAACGTCAATCCCGCTGAACGACGGATTTCGCTCGGCCTCAAGCAGCTGGAATCGAATCCCTGGGAGACGCTGCACGAGAAGTACCCCGTCGGCTCGACCGTGGAAGGGCGGGTGCGGAACCTCACCGACTTCGGCGCCTTCATTGAGATCGAGGACGGCATCGACGGTCTGGTGCACGTCAGCAATTTGAGCTGGACCAAGCGCGTCAAGCATCCCTCGGAAGTGCTGAAGAAGGGTGACAAGGTGAAGGCCGCGGTGCTGGCCATCGAGCCCGAGAACCGACGCCTGTCCCTGGGCATCAAGCAGCTTCAGCCGGACGTGTGGGAGACATTCTTCAACGAGCATCGCATTGGCGATGTGGTGCACGGCAAGGTTCTGCGCGTGGCCACCTTCGGGTCGTTCGTCGAAATCGCCGACGGCGTCGAGGGCCTCTGCCACAATTCTGAAGCCGTGGACGAGCATGGAGCGCAGGCAAAGCTCGAGCCGGGACAGGAGTTCGACTTCAAGATCCTGAAAATGAACCCGGGTGAAAAGAAGGTCGGGCTCAGCTTGCGCGCGGTAGGCGAGGAGGCGACGCGTGCCGACGTGGAAGCTTACAAGCACCCGGCATCGAGCGCCACCACCACCCTGGAAGAGCTGATGTCATGGAAGCGCGCAGGAAACGATAACCAGTAGCGGGGAAGTTTCGTAATCAGAAGTTAGACTATATAGCCCGGCCGCCTTCGGCCGGGTTTGTGTTCAGCAGGAAATCTTCGGAACAAACGGATTCGGTGGTTTCGAATGCTCGGAGGGTGCCTAGATCTTGGGTTTCAGGCGAACCAAGATAACGCGAAACTTGAAACGTGAAACTCGAAACCGCTTGAAACTCCGCAACCTCCGAAACCTTCTTCAGATCGCTTCCACCGCCCACTTATAGGTGACGCGTCCCGTCTCTTCGCCTTGCTTCACCTTACCGTCGCGGACCAGTATCTCGAGAATGTTTTGCACTTTGGTTTCGGCGTAACGAGGCTTTCCGGCGGTCGTGATCTTGGTGACGATATCGTGAATGGACATGCCGCCGCCCGCGTTGCGCAGCGCCCAGATGACATCGCCTTTAACGTTCCCGGTCTGCTGTGCGGGCGCGTGCTTTTGCTGTTTTGGCGGGGTAGTGGGTTGACCGTAAGCCGGCCGCGGTGAAAACGGCGACTCGTAAGCTGGTTTTTGCCGCGAACCGCCCGGCTGGGGGCGTCCATACGCGTCTTTCGGTGGCCGCATCGAGGGAATCTCCGTTGTTCTTATTGTATGTCAGCGCGGTGGTGTGCGGCATGGATTCTGTGAGCACCACGTCCCGAAGACAACCACGCCTCCACTTATGGAATCGAAGCCGCGGTTGCTTTTCCAGCCGTGGGCAAGCGACAATCCTCGGCCTATGAGCACAGGCGGGGTGTTCTCGCAGCCACCCGTGGAGGAAGCAGGACGGCGATGGCTGCCGCTCGCGATCGGGGCGGTGGTGATCGTAGTCGCTCTGGCGGCGATCATGATTCTTGGCCGCCCCGTAAAGCAGCCGGGGCCGGCAACTCTCGATCCCTACTCCGAGTACCTGCGCGTGTCCGATTTGAAGCTCAGCACGGCGGCGAACTTCGTCGGCGTGAGCGTGACCTACCTGGACGGCAGGATCACTAACGTCGGCAGCAAAACCATGACCGGCGCAACCGTGGAATCGGTATTCCGCAATTCCCTGGGGCAGATTGTGCAACGCGAGACCCAGCCCTTGATGCTCTATCACACCGGCATCCAGGGTATTCCCGATGTCGCCCCGCTCAGCGCCGCGCCGCTCACACCTAACCAGACCCGCGATTTCCGGCTGATCTTCGAGCACATCTCCGCCGATTGGGACCAGGGATATCCGGAGCTGCGCTTCGTGAAGATCATCGCGCAGTAGTCTCTCACTTGAAATCTGAAAGTTGTAATTCGCTCCGGACTGTCCTGGAGCCTGATTCCTGACCCCTGGGCCCCTGACTCGTATACTTTGCTGTGCATGTCCATTTCCTATTACCACATCGATTCCTTCGCCAGCGAACTGTTCGCAGGCAATCCCGCCGGTGTGTGCATTCTTCCTGCATTCCCCGCCAAGGATGTCATGCAGAAAATCGCAGCCGAGAACCGTCACAGCGAGACGGCTTTTGTGGTTGCCCGCGCCGATGGCGATTTCGACCTGCGTTGGTTCACACCGGTTGTGGAAGATGACCTTTGCGGCCATGCAACCTTGGCTTCCGCGTATGCGCTTTCGTTGCGTGGACATGACACCTGGCCGGTTCGCTTCCACACCGTCGGTGGTCTGTTGACGGTCAACCACGATGGCGTGCGTTTTGAAATGGATTTCCCCTCCCGGCCGGCGTCACCGTGCAAAATCCCAACCGGTCTGCTCTCCGCCCTGGGGCTGGAAACAGCAGAGGTAATGCGCGACCCTCGCGACTATCTGGTTGTCGCCAATCGCGCCGACATAGTGCGAAACCTGAAACCGGATATAGCTGCGTTGGCCAAGGTTGATATGGGCATCGGTGGTGGAGCAATGGTTACGGCTTCCGGTGACCATGATGTCGATTATGTGTGCAGGTTTTTCGCTCCGTCCGAGGGGATCGACGAAGACCCTGCCACCGGCTCAATCCAGTGCACACTCGTCCCCTACTGGGCCGGACGCACGGGCAAACAAACATTTCGCGTGCGGCAACTCAGTTCCCGGGGCGCCCGAATGTGGTGCACGCTGGTTGGCGACCGCGTCAAGATCGCTGGTGAGGTGAAACTTTATCTGCAAGGAACCATCCACATCTAACTGGAAATCATTCCTGGCTCCCGGCTCCTGCCCTAGACCTTCAACCTTGTCGAGCGGGTAGGGCCGAAGCGGGCGGGAGACTCGGCGCGGTGCGGAAGGAAGCGGGTCTCGATGTCGCGCAGCCAGACTTCCAGTTCCGTGAGGGCGCACTCGCACTGCAGGCGATGGCGCAGGGCGCGGTCGCGAATCGGCTTGCCCTGCGTCGGCAGCGGCGGCAAAAGATCGAACGTGATGTTGGCGGGCTGGAAGTTGCGCGCGTCGCTCCCGGTAATGTAATGGACCAGCGAGCCGAACGCGGTGGAACGCGGTGCGGGCAAGGGATTCACGCCGCGCGCCAGCGCCGTCGCAAACAATCCGCTCAGCAGACCGGTGGCAATCGCTTCCACGTAACCTTCCACCCCTGAAATCTGTCCGGCAAAGAGCACTCCCGCGTGCGTCTTCATCTGCAGCGTGGGCGTGAGCTGCGCCGGCGCGTTGATATAGGTGTTGCGGTGGATCTGGCCGTAGCGCAGGAAGCGCGCATTTTCCAGCCCGGGAATGAGACGGAAAACGCGGTCCTGTTCGGGGAAGCGCAGGTGGTTCTGAAAACCGACGATGTTGTATGAGTCGGCGCGCAAGTTTTCCTGGCGCAACTGTACCACCGCGAATGGACGCTGCCCCGTGCGCGGGTCCACCAGCCCGACCGGCTTCATGGGACCGAAGCGCAAAGTATCCCGGCCGCGGCGCGCGATTTCCTCAACCGGCAGGCAGCTTTCAAAATAATTCAGGTGTTCCCAGTCGTGTCCTTCCACCGACTGCGCTTGGATGAGCGCGTCATAGAAGCGGTCGTACTCCTCGCGCGACATCGGGCAGTTGATGTAATCGGGAGAGCCCTTGCCGTAGCGGGCGGCCAGATACACGCGAGAGCGATCGATCGAGTCGGCATCGACAATGGGTGAGATGGAGTCGTAGAAGAACAGGTGATGGCTGCCGCTGAGGCGGGCGATTTCATTCGCCAGCGCGTCCGAGGTCAGCGGGCCGGTGGCAATGATTGTAAGCCCTCCCTCCTCGTCGATTCGGGTGACTTCGTCGCGCACCACCCGGATGTGCGGATGGTGGGAAATGGCGTCGGTGACCTGGGCGGCAAAGACGGCTCGGTCGACCGCGAGAGCGTGGCCGGCGGGTACGGCAGTGTCGCTGGCAATGTCCATCAGCAGCGAGGCCGCGCGCCGCATCTCCTCCTTGAGCAGCCAGGGCGCGGTGAATTCTGAGTTGGACTTCAGCGAATTGGAGCACACCAGTTCCGCGAAATCAGCGGTCTGGTGCGCCGGCGTGGAGCGCCGCGGACGCATTTCGTAAAGCTCCACGTGGATGCCGCGGCGGGCACACTGCCAGGCAGCTTCGCATCCAGCCAGACCGGCGCCGATGATTTTGACAGGTTGTTCGCTCATGCAGCCTCAACCGCGAAGGATCACCCGGTGATCTCTTGTCCTTTGTGGCCCTTCGTCTCCTTGGCGGTTGAGTCCTCTTTCGCCAGGCGATGCAGCGCCTCGCCTTCCACACGCATGATGAGCCACTCGGAGAGCCGCTTTGCCCCGAGCGCCTCGTAAAAATCGATGGACGGTTGGTTCCAGTCGAGCACCGCCCATTGGAACCGGCCGCAATTTTCGCTGACCGCCATTCTTGCCAGGCGCACCAGCAGTGCCTTGCCGATGCCCCGCCCGCGAAACTCGGGACGCACGAAGAGATCCTCGAGGTAGAGCCCCGGTCGTCCCTGCCAGGTGGAGTAGTTGTAGAAAAATAACGCGAAGCCGGCAGGACGATCGTCCCACTCGGCGATGAGCACGCGAAACTTGGGTTGCGGCCCCCATCCATCTCGCAGCAGGTCTTCGGGGCGAGCGACGGCTTGCTCGGGCGCGCGCTCGTATTCCGCCAGTTCGCGAATCAAGGCGAGGATCAGAGGAATGTCCTCGGCCGTGGCCGGTCGGATGGAGAGCATGACGGTATTATACGGAGACGCGCGCCCTACCGTTGGTTCAGTTGATCAACCTGATCAACCCAGGAATGCAGCAACCGGGCGGATGATTAGGACCCGGCTACCAGGTAGGTTCGCGTAATTCGATCGTGCCAGCACAGCGTGTCCTCATCGAGCAGCGCCCATATCACCCCCAGGCCCAGCGACAAGGTTGACAGCACCATGGCGATGGCGCGAACGCGGCGGGTACGGCGGCGCGGCCGCAGGCCATCGAAGGTGACCAGTTGCAGGCGCGCCGTCTGCATCCCCAACGTTACCCCGGCGTGCACCAGGAATAGATATTCGTACACCGCCCACAGCACGCCCGGCGGCGCCATGGCGAGCAGAAACCCGGTCTTGGAGTGCGGCATCGGCACACCCATCTTTGACGCTATGGAAAAGAACACTGCCGTGGCGATCAGAACGATCACCACGTCCACCATGGCGGCGAACACCCGCTGCCACATCGGGGCAACCTGCAGCGGAAGTTCAAACTCCACCGCCGGCTCCTCTTCTTCCGGCGCGACGCTGATGTCGGCAAGAGGCGAGGCGGCGTCCACTTCTTCCGGCGCCTCCAGGATTCGGGGACGATCGATCACCGGCTCAGCCAGTTCCTCGAATGACGGTGGCATCACCGGCAGCATCGCCTGGCGCGGAAACTCGATGAGGTTGGATTCCTCGGATGGGTCGGACGGCAGCGGCTCACCGGCTTTGGGCGTCGGATCGCTGCTGGCCGCCTGCTCGTGTTGCGGCGCGGCCGCGATCTCATCCGCTGTTTCCACTCGATCGTCGGCCGGCGGGCTGTCTGCCTCGTCTCCCTCGGAAGACAGGTGTCCCAACGTCATTTCGCGATTGACGGCCCGTTCGAAATCCAGCGGCAGCGACCGCTCGCGAACCGGACGCCGCCGCCGCGCCCGGTAGCTCTCCACCCGCGACGTTACTTCATTTCTCCACAATGTCCCTTCTTCCACGGCCAGGCTCGCCTCCGGTGCTGGTCCAACCAGGTTACGCAATGGCTCCGCATCTCGGTATCGCTCGGGCGCGCTTACCCCCGGCGCACGCTCGGCCGAGTCCTCCTCCAGGCTGGCCGAGAACCGCTCTTCGCTTACGTCATACTCTTCGGGATCGATGAGGCTGGAAGCCGCGCCGCCCTTGGAACACGTGCACGGATCGCCGCACAAGGGGCATGCCATTGCCGGGTTGGAGAACGCCGCGAGCAGCGGAGGCACAATCTTTTCTTCCCGCTGCTCGCGTGGTACCTTGCCTGTTCACCCGCGAGACCAACGGCAGATGACACTCCGCTTTCGAATGCTTACCACGGCAGTGTTGCTTTGTCATCTGTTGCTGCTTCCAAAGTTAGTATCAAGCCAGGCGCGGGGGGACGCTCGTGACCCGCAGCAGTCGCCGTCGAAACCTCATCTCGCCGGCCCCAACGAGCCCGGCGAAGAAATCACCATCCAGGCGTCGCAACAGGAAAAGGCCGGCGACGTTTATCGCTTGCGCGGCGATGTCGAGATCCGCTTCCGCCGCTTTCTCCTTCGCGGCGACGATCTGACCTACAACACCGTCTCCGGCGACATCACCGCCACCGGGCACGTGGTTTTCGACGGCGGCCCGCACGACGAGCACCTCGAGGCCGACCACGCCACCTACAATGTCCGCACCGACAGCGGCAAGTTTTACGATGTCCGCGGCACAATCGGCGCGCGCTTTCGCGGGCAACAAGTGGTCCTGACCTCCTCCAATCCGTTTTTCTTTACCGGGGCGCTGGTGGAAAAAGACGGTCCCAGCCACTTCGTCGTGCACCATGGGGTGGTGACTTCCTGCGAGATGCCGCATCCCAAGTGGACGTTCAACGCCGGGAAGATCATCGTCGATGTTGGCGACGAGGCGCGCATGTACCACAGCAATTTTCGCCTCGGCGGTATTCCCATCTTTTACTTTCCTTACGTGCAGCACCCGGTGGACCGCCTTGGCCGGCAGACCGGCTTTCTTATTCCCGCCATAGGGCAGTCCTCGCGCAAGGGCACGATCCTGGGCCAGGCTTTTTACTGGGCAATCAATCGCGAAATGGACGCGACCATCGGGGCGGAATATTTTTCCACGCGCGGATGGTCGCAACATGCCAATTTCCGCGCCCGGCCAACCGAGAATTCCTACTTCAACGTCACCTACTTTGGCGTGCTCGACCGCGGCACTGGTTTCCCTAAGGTGGACCAGGGAGGCGAAGAGGTCCGCTCCAACGGCGAAATCCAACTGCCCCGCGGGTTTCGAGCCGTGGTTGACATCGATTACCTCAGCTCCTTCGTCTTCCGCCTGGCTTTCTCCGAAAGTTTCACCCTGGCCGTGAATTCCGAAGTCCGCTCCAACGCGTTTCTCTCGAAGAGCTACAACGGCTACTTCTTCAATCTCGACGCTTCGCGTTACCAGAACTTCGAGAGCACGCAGCGTGGCGACCTGGTAACCATCCTGCACGCCCCCGCGCTCGACCTGGGAAGCGTGGATCGCCGGCTTGGCCCCTCGCCGTTCTACTGGTCTTACGACGCTGCCGTGCAGGGTGTTTCGCGGCGCGAACCGGAGTTCGTGACCGCCCCCCTGGTGGGACGCGTGGATTTCGAACCCAGGCTGGCCTTGCCGCTGCTCGTCTCGGGATGGAGCTTCCGGCCCGAGGTTGCTCTGCGCGATACCTATTACACGCAGCGGCTGGCTACCACCGCTATTCCGACCAGCGGGATCGGCACGCTCATTGACCGCGACATCAACCGCCGTGCGCTGGAAACCACGCTCGAAGTTCGGCCGCCGGCGCTGTCGCGGATTTTCCAGCGCCAGCTCAAAGGCTACACCCTGAAGCACACCATCGAGCCGCGCCTGGTGTACCGCTACGTCGCCGGCGTCGACAATTTTCCCGCCATTATCCGCTTCGACGCGCGCGACGTCCTCAGCAACACCAACGAGTTCGAGTACGGGATGATTCACCGTCTCTACGCCAAGGGCAGCAAGTCCACCGAGTGCACGAACGAGTTGGAGCAACAACCGGAGCAGGCGCCGCTGCAGGTGCCGCTTCCCGCCGCGCCGGAAGTGACCCCACGCCGTGCGCAGGCCGCAAGAACTGGTTGCCAGCCCGGTCCGCCGGTGGCACGCGAAGTGTTGAGCTGGGAAATCGCGCAGAAGTACTTCTTCGACCCGACCTTTGACGATGCCCTGGTCTCCGGCCGCCGCAACGTGTTCACCACCACCGCGGAATTCAGCGGCATCGCCTTCCTGACTGATCCCCGCCGGTTTTCCCCCATCATCTCCCGGGTTCGGGCCTATCCCGGACGCTCCAACGAGGTCGAATGGAAGCTCGATTACGACACCAAGAAGGGCTTCATCACGGCCAGCACTACGCTCGTGACTCACCGGTTCTCAAACTTCTTCGTTGCCGGCAGCCATGCTTACCTGAACGTGCCGGGCGAGGTTTTCGTCTCCGCCCCCGTTGCCGGGCCGACCAGGTTTAACCAGATTCGCTGGCTCGTCGGTTATGGCCATCCCAATAAGCGCGGCATCAACGCAGCCGCCAATGTCGGCTTCGATATCAACTCCGGCTTCCTGCAGTACTCGGCATTCCAGTCCAGCTACAACTGGGACTGCTGCGGGGTGAGTTTCGAATACCGGCGGTTCGCGCTGGGCTCCGTGCGCAATGAAAATCAGTTCCGCTTTTCTCTTTCGCTTACCAACGTAGGGACCTTTGGAACGCTCCGGCGGCAGGAGCGCCTCTTCTGAAAAAACGCTTGGACATTGTCCTTTAGGTCGTCACACGATGCAATTTTTGCACTGATATCGGTCGAAAAACAGGGTAGAATGGATCCATGGCAAGAGGTTGGGAGTCTAAGGCAGTAGAAGCTCAAATTGAAGAAAAAGAAAGAAACACAGTAGAACCGGTGAAGACCCGCACAGCCGATCAAGTCCAGCACATCATCGAAAAGAGAAATCTGGAATTGGCGCGCGCGAAAGTGACGCACGAACTGGCCTCGAGCCAGAACCCGCGCTACACGCAGATGCTGCAGCAGTCTCTTTCCGAGCTGGATAAGAAAATCGCGGCCCTGAACTAAGCCGCGCTGCTTCCCCCGCGCCCCGGTGCCGGCACATCGGGAGTCCTCTCTGTATTTACGCCAGCCTGCGCTCCAACAGGTCGGCGCCTTCCTCTCCCGTCCGATATCTCACCGTGACCCGCCCGCCGATCGGAAACTGATCGCGCACATCGCCGTTGAAGACCAGCAGGCGCGGACTAGCGCCGTCACGCAGGGTCACGATGCAGCGATTCGGACGTCCAATCTCCGACTCGTAATAAGCGACGTGCTCTACCACCCCGGATTCCTTGGTTTCCCCGCTCGCCATCACCACGTAGGCGCGGCCGGCCCCGACCGCCACCATGCCCGGTTCTTTCTTCTTGCCCAGAAGCGGCAGCGGCAGCCCCTTGTCCCGCAGTTCGAGCAGCACGTTAATGCCGAAAACCCCCGAAATCGTGAGCAGGATCAGGGACATGAAAAGATTGTCCACCGTCAGCTCCGGATTGACGTAAATCAGCCCCGCGATGCCGAGCAGCGGCAGCACCGCCAGAATCATGGAAAGCAACAGGAGCATCTACCCTACCCCCAAGAGTTCTACCAGTTCTTTCTCACTGATCACATTTACCCCGAGTTCGCGTGCTTTGTCCAGCTTGGAACCGGGTTCCGCGCCGGCGACAACGTAATCTGTCTTCTTGCTCACCGAGCCGGCCACCTTGCCCCCGGCGTCTTCGATCAGCTTTTTGGCGTCCTCACGCGTGTATTTTGGCAGCGTGCCGGTAAGGACGAACGTCTTGCCCGCAAGCCGGGTGCCGCGTTCTTTCTTCTTGCCCTTGAACTGCAGGCCGGCAGCGCGGAGGCGCTCCACGAGTTCACGATTCTTCGGCTCCACGAAGAATTCGCGGATGCTGGCGGCAATCCGCGGCCCGACCTCCTCCACTTCTTCCAGTTTCTCCAGCGCCGCGGCTTCGTCGGGCAAAGTGGCCGCCTCGATAAGATCGTCGAGCGAGCCGAAATGTTGCGTCAGGAATTCGGCCGTTCGCTCGCCGACAAAGCGAATGCCCAGGCCGTAGATCACGCGCTCCAGCGGCAGTTTGCGGGAGCGGTCAATCTCCTCGAGCACATTCTGCGCCGACTTGTCTCCCATGCGCTCCAGGCTGAGCAGCTTGTCCTTGTTGAGCGCATAGATGTCGGCCACGCTGCGCACCAGGCCGCGATCCACCAACTGGTTCACCATCACGTCGCCCATGCCTTCGATGTTCATCACCCCGCGCGAGGCGAAATGCAGAACGCTCTCGCGCAGCTTGGCCGGACAGTTGGCGTTCACACAGCGATGGTCGGCCTCGCCCTCGACCCTTACCACGTGGCCGCCGCACTCCGGGCAGCGCTTCGGCATGCGGAATTTCTGCTCCGTCTTGCCGTGCTCGATGACCTTCACGATCTTGGGAATCACGTCCCCGCCGCGTTCCACCTGCACCGTGTCACCCACGTGCACGCCGAGGCGCTCGATCTCGTCCATGTTGTGCAGCGTCGCGCGGCTGACGGTGGTGCCCCCGATCGGGACCGGCTGCAGCCACGCTACCGGTGTCAGCTTGCCGGTGCGCCCTACCTGCACCTTGATGTCCTCAATTTTGGTCACGCCCGCGCGCGCCGCATACTTGTACGCAATCGCCCAGCGCGGCGCCTTGCCCGTGAATCCCAGCTCATTCCACAGTGCCAGGCGGTTCACCTTCACCACGATGCCGTCGATTTCGTAGCCCAGCGATTCCCGCTTCTCCTCCCACTCGCGAATGAAGTTCCAAACCTCGTCGAACGTCTTCGCCAGCCGCCGCTTCGGATTGACCTTGAAGCCCGCCGCCTGCAGCGCCTCCAGGTCTTCCCAGTGTTCTTTGCCGTAGACACGCCCGCCTGCCAGCAGGAAATACGCGTAGAAATCGAGACGCCGCAGCGCGGTGATATTCGGATCGAGCACGCGCACCGCGCCCGCGCCCGCATTGCGCGGGTTGGCGAACTTGGGCAATCCCTGGCGTTCCCGGTCTTCGTTCATACGCTCAAAGGCCTTGCGCGGCATGATTACCTCGCCGCGGACTTCGAACGTCGCCGGCAGCTTGTGTTTTGCAGCCCGGCCGAGTTCGGTTGCAGCCCGGCCGCCCTCGGCCGGGTTCACCACCAGCGGCACCGAGCGGATGGTGCGGACATTCTCCGTGACGTCTTCGCCGGTCGTACCGTCGCCGCGGGTGACGCCGCGGACAAAGCGGCCGCTCTCGTAGTGCAGCGCCATGCTCAGCCCGTCCATCTTCAGCTCGCAGACATACTCGATGTCCTTTGCGCCGCTGAGCTCGTGGACGCGGCGGTCCCAGTCGCGCAATTCCTGCTCGTTATAGGCATTGTCGAGCGACAACATGGGCGAGGAGTGCCGCACTTTGACAAATCCCTCGCGCGGTTTGCCGCCCACGCGCTGCGTCGGCGAATCCGGCGTGATCAGATCCGGGTGCTCCGCCTCCAGCTTCTTCAGCTCGTTCACCAGGCGGTCGAACTCGGCGTCGCTGACCTCGGGATCGTCGAGCACGTAGTAGCGGTGCTCGTGGTAGCGGATTTTGTCGCGCAAAGCGTCGATTTTGTGCTGCACCGTCTTGGCGGCAGTGCCCATAAATGAATTATAAAGACCGGCGCCCTCATCACTGCCGGCGACCATTGCGAATGCACGGATTCGGCCCGGTTTGCGTTGCCCTTTCGTTACACTGAATGCCGGTCGCTGCTGTTCTTATGAGACGCGCGCTGCTGCTTTACAACCCGGAATCAGGCCGTCGCCGCGACCGGCGCCTCGCCGACGTGCAGGCGGCCGCCGCGGCGCTGCAATCGTCGGGAATTGAAGTCGTCATTGAACCCACCAGCGGGCCCGGCAGCGCTGCCGGCCAGGTGCGTGAGGTCATGGCTCGCGGATGCGATTCCGTAATCGTCTGCGGCGGCGACGGCAGCGTGCATGAGGTTCTGCCGGCGGTAGTCGGCACACCCGTTGCGCTGGGTGTAGTTCCGCTCGGCACCGGCAACGGCCTGGCACACGACCTGCGGCTTCCCCCGAATCCGGCGCGTGCGGCGCGGCTGCTTGCCACGGCCGATATCTGCCCCATTCCCCTGGCGCGGGTTGAGTACGCGCGCCCGGACGGCGGCCGCGAACAACGTTACTTCATCGCTGCCGCTGGCGCCGGCGCCGATGCCCAGATGGTTTATCGCCTGGGGCTCGCCTTCAAGCGGCGTTGGGGCATGGCCGCCTACTACGCCGAATCCACTCGACAATGGCTCCGCCACTCCTTCCCCCTGTTCACCGCCGAGTTCCGCTACCGTGACGCGCCGTGGCGGCGCGAGCAGGTCTCGGAGGTGCTGGCCGTGCGCATCACTCACTTCGGCGGCCTCCTCGACCAGCTCGCTCCGGGCGCCGAGCTCACTCGTCCCGACTTCCAGCTCGTGCTGTTCAAGACCCGCAGCCGTTTCTCTTTCCTGCGCTACATGATGGGCGTGTGGACCCGCCGGCCTTACGCTTCCAGCTACATCGAGAATCTGCGGGCAACGGAATGCCGCTGTCTCCCACTCGAAACTGGAAATCGGGAACCGGAAACTCATATCTACGCCGAAGCCGACGGCGAGTTGCTGAGCACGCTTCCCGTCTCGTTCTACATGTCGAATGAAACCGTGAACCTGCTGGTACCGCGCACAGCGCCGCGGAAATCTGCTGTGCTATAGTCGCGCCCTTCATGTGGAGAATCTACGCGCTCGGGCCGCTTCTGCTGACGGTTTTTGCTCTGGTCCATTTCTTCAAGCGCGGCAGTGGAAACTATTTTTGGCTCTTCCTCATCATTTTTCTCGGGCCGGTCGGCTCCATCGTTTACATCATCGTGGAAGTCCTGCCGGAGCTGCGCTCCGGCGGCGTTTCTTCCTCCTGGATGGCGAAACGCAAGCGCCTGCGTGAACTCGAGGCGGCGGTGCTGGATAATCCTTCCGCCGGCAACTACGAGGAACTCGCCGACCTCTACCTTCAGGAACAAAACTATGCGCGGGCACGCGATGGCTTCGACCGCGCCATCTCGCCGCGCACCGACCATCCCGATCCCTACTACGGCCGCGCCCTCTGCTCGCTGGCGCTCGGCGACACCTCCAAGGCCATCGCCGATCTCGAACAGACCATTGCCATGAATCGCAAGCACGATTACGGCCGCGCCTTGGGCTTGCTGGCATTCGCCTACGCCCAGACAGGACAGCCCGACACGGCGGAGAAGCTCTTCCGCGAAGCGCTGACCACTTCCACACTTTCGGAAACACAATTTCGCTTTGCCGAATTCCTGGCCGCGCAGGGCAAACGCGATGAGGCCCGCGAGTGGGCGCAACGCGTCGTCAACAAGCGTGCCACCCTTTCCGGCCCCCTGCGCCGCCGCGAGATTCCCTGGATCAACAAGGCTGAGGTGTTGCTCAAGCAACTGTGAGTATCGACGCATCCTGACGTATTCGACCAGCCGATAGCCGAATGCAAGCAGACCCATTTACAATCTTCACGTGGGGTTTAGCGAACAATACGATGTCGTAGTCGTAGGCGCGGGCCATGCCGGATGCGAGGCCGCGATGGCCGCCGCGCGCATGGGCCTGAAGACCGCCCTGTTCACGCTGAATCTTGATCTGATTGCGCAGATGTCCTGCAACCCCGCGGTGGGCGGCATCGCCAAGGGTCACCTGGTGCGTGAAGTCGACGCCCTCGGCGGCATCATGGGCGAGGTCACCGACGCGGTCGGCATACAGTTCCGTCTCCTGAACACCTCGCGCGGGCCGGCGGTGTGGTCGCCGCGCGCTCAATGCGACAAGCAGCAGTACCGCCTCAAGATGCGCCAGGTGCTCGAGTCGCAACCCAGTTTGAAGATCAAGCAGGCGGAAGTGACGGACTTGATCATCGAAGAGCCGTTGCTCGCTGGTCGTTCGTCGTTCGCAGCGCAGGCCAACGACCAACGACCAATGACCAGCGACAGGCGCTTCTGCCGCGGCATTGTTTTGCGCGATGGACGACGCATCGGCGCCGATGCCGTCGTCATCACTACCGGGACCTTTCTCAATGGCCTGATCCATTGCGGGGAGCAGCAGATTCCCGCCGGACGCAGCGGCGAGGCGGCATCGGTCCTGCTGGGAGAAAACATCAAGCGGCTCGGTCTGCGCGGCTGCCGCCTCAAGACGGGAACGCCGCCGCGCCTCGATGGCCGCACTATTGACTGGTCGCGCTTCCAGGTGCAGCCCGGCGATGCCGACCCCACACCCTTCAGCTTCCGCACCCGCCGCGTTGCCCACGCCGGCCGCCAGGTGCCCTGCTACATCGCGTTCACCACCGCGGAGACCCACCGCGTGATCCGCGAGAACGTCCATCGCTCGCCCATGTACAGCGGGCAGATCAAGTCGATCGGGCCGCGATATTGTCCCTCGATCGAGGACAAGATCGTCAAGTTTCCCGACAAGACAACGCACCAGCTGTTTCTCGAGCCCGAGGGTCTGAACACCTGCGAGATCTACGTCAACGGCATGTCCACCTCGCTGCCGTATGAAGTTCAGGCGGCGATTCTGAAGACCATTCCCGGCCTCGAGCAGGCGGACATGCTGCGCCCCGGTTACGCCATCGAGTACGACGCCATCGATCCTACGGAACTGGAGCGCACGCTCGAGACCAAGCAGATTGCGCGCCTGTACCTGGCCGGGCAGATCAACGGCACCAGCGGCTACGAAGAAGCGGCCTGCCAGGGAATCATGGCCGGAATCAATGCCGCGCTGGCCGTAAAAGAGGAGCCGCCGCTGGTGCTCGACCGCACCGAGGCGTACACGGCCATCCTCATCGACGATCTGGTGAGCAAGGGCACCAACGAGCCGTACCGCATGTTCACCTCGCGCGCCGAATTTCGCCTGCACCTCCGCATCGACAACGCCGACCGGCGTCTGACGCCATACGGCCGCCGCGTGGGTCTGATCTCCGACCATGCCTGGGCGGAATACCTGGCCAAGCAGCAGCGCATGCAGGCCCTCAAAGAGGTGCTGGAGAAGACCAAGGTCAGTGACGGGATGCTGGAGAAGATATCCCAGGTCCGAAGTCAACCTGCGACAGCCGGCGCGTGTCATCCCGAGCCCGGGCCAATGCCCGAGCCGAGGAACCTGGCGCTGCCCGACCTGAAAGCGAATCTCGGCGCGCCTTTGGCGCAGCTTCTCAAGCGGCCCGAAATCGCCATCGACGTACTCGTCGATGTGCTGCGCGATCTCTTGCCCGACTTCTTCGCCCGCGCTTCCGAGCCTCAATCCTCAACGAGCGATGCGCGCCAGGAGGACGAGAGTCTGCTGGTGAAGCAGATTCCGGCGTTCTGCGCGCGCGCGGTAGCGCCGGGTCCCAACGCGCTTCCGGTGGCGATTCACAACGAGCTGAAGTCGGTGGAGACCGAGATCAAATACGCGGGTTACCTGGGCCAGCAGCAGAAGGCAATCGAGCGGTTGAAGAAGGCGGAGCAACGCAACATTCCCGACTGGTTCAATTATTCCGCGGTCAGCGGGCTGTCGCGGGAGATGCAGGAGAAGCTGCAGCGAGTGCGCCCGCGGACCATCGGGCAGGCCAGCCGCATTCCAGGGGTGACGCCGGCGGCGGTATCGCTGATCAACGTGTATATCGAAATCCAGGCGCGCCGCGCGCAGCAGGCAGCGTCGCTTTCTTCCGATTGATTTTTTCAATTTCGAGCGTCAACAACTCACAAAATCCTAGCGTCCCGCGCCTCGCGCCATCGAGTGGTATTCAACATCCGCATTGGGAGAGACGAGCACCCACAGGGTGTAGATACCGAGCGCGGTTCCAAATGGAATGTTGAACAGCGAAATCACGCCCAGGACGATGGTCAACACGCGCGCCCAGGTTTCGCGCTGCATCAGCCCCCAGCCGGCGGCAATGCCGACGCCCGCCTTGCAGAGCAGGAGAATGCCGATTACGGACAGCATGGGGCCAACGAATACCGGCGGAGCGCCTCGCATATGCGGCAGGCCAAAAGGGCCGAAGATGGTGTGCGAGACGATCATCAGGACAACGCCGGCAATGAGCGAAATCGCCGAATACGCAATCCACAAAATTCCCAGCAGGTGGGTATGCCGGGCCACGCGCCCGCTGCCCGCTACCACCGGGCCAATCACCTGCTTGCCGCAGCGGACGCAATAACCTTGTCCGGCCTGCAAAGCGGCTCCACATGAATCACAGAACATCGCCTACCCCTCCCCTAGGACACTCCAAGATACGCGCGAGGGGTGCCGCAGGTTCCGATTTTCGCGGCCGTCATTTCGGGACTGCGCTATTGACCTCTTTCAGCGCGCGCTCGGTGGCGGCCAGCAGCGATTCCGGCCCGACCGGTTTCCCGGTGGCGTGCATCATCCACAGGTCGGGCGCGACGCTGCCGAAGCTCGCCATGCGCTCGAACTCCGGCCCGATTTTGCCCGCTTTCTTCATCTGCTCCTCGATCTGGAATGCGATCAGGTGCCCGATGGGATAGTCGGGCAGGTAGAGGAAATAATCGATCATGTGTGAGTACACGCCGAGCAGCACCACGTCGCGCTTCTTGAAGACCGGGGCGTAGTACTGGTTCCAAGTCTGCTTGGCGATCTGAATGACGGCCTCGCGCAGTTCCGCCGGGGTGGCGTTGGGGTGGTCGTACATCCAGTGCCATGCCGCCATGTCTACCAGCGCCACGCCGGCAATCTCGTAGGTTCCCCAGAAATCGTTCAGCGTGCGCATGGCCTCGTCGGCGGGGCTGGGAGAATGCAGGCCCAGCAATTCCAGGTCGCGCGCCTGGAAGACGAACGCCAGGGCCTCGGTGAACGCGGTGTTGGGCACACCCGAGAGCAGCCAGTGGTCAACGTCTTTCATGGAGAAAGTCTGCTCCACGTTGTGTCCCATCTCGTGCACCGCGATGTTGAAGCCCTTGTAGTTCATGCCGGACTTTTCAATGCGAGTGCGCAGGTGGACCTTGGCATCGCGCATGCCGGTGCCGAGAGCGTGGCCGGAGCCGCGCGCCGGATCGACGATGATATTTTCGGCGACGTAGCGCGCGCGCTCGGGCGCGAATCCGAGTTTCACCAGCAGGTTGGGGATATCGCTGCGATAGGCCTCGGCGGTCGGGTAGCGCTGGCGCACGATGTCGTCAAGCTGCGCCTCGCTGTATTGCGATTTCGGACGGAAGCCGGAATACCAGATGTCGAAAGGCTCCAGCGGACGCGCCAGACGCTTCTCGATGAGCGCGGCAATTTGCGGCACCAGCGGCGAGGTGATCACATCCACCAGCATCTTGCGCACGCGCTCTTCCGGAATCTCACGGTTCTCGTCGAAGCGGCGGGCGATGTGCGTGGGCGCCGTGGGCGAGTAGGGATCCATTTTGCACGCCGCAAAGTAGGTCTTCTGCAGGATGGCGTAGCGCGTGTCGGGCTCGCGCACATTCAGATCTTTCGGGAGCGTCGCGGCTTTCGCCGCCGAGGGAACGAAGTCGCTGTCCTTCTCCGCCGCCGGCTTCACCTGGTTGGTCCACGGATTCCAGTCCAACTGCGGATTATTGATCGCGGCCTGTGGAATGGTTTGCATGACGATCCGCTCCATCACCTGCTGCACGGTGCGCTGGCGGGCCAGCCCGTTCTGCGGAACGTCGTAGTCAGCCTTGATCTCGTCGCGCAAATTCCAGTGCGAGAGCAGGCGCATGTTCTTGGGAAACAGGCGAAGCTGAGATTTATCGGCCGTCGATTCTCCGACCACGTGGTACATCCAGATGTTGTACTCGGAGATGTAATGGTCACCCTCGGCCTGGGCCTGGGCGATCGCCTGGTTGACCTCGGCGGGCACGCGCTTGGAGAACCGCTGCGCCAGGCGCGCCTCGGCCCACTGGCGCCGTGTCCAGTGCCGGCCTTCATTGAGGCGCTGCTCCAGGGTGGTGAGCGGGAAATTCAGAAGCACGACGAAGGCCAGCTTGTTTCGGAACATGTCGTCGATGACGTGGGCGCCGGGATCGAAGCCGGCAAAGGTTTCGTCGAGCGGCAGCATGGGGCCGAGATCGAGATCGGCCTGGGTGCGGAACTCGCGGCCGATCTCGTACAGGTGCCCTTCCGCGCGCTCGAGCAACTTCTCGAAGCGGGAGAAGACAGTGTCGAGGGCCGCCTGGTCGCCGGCAAAATTGGCGAGGACGAAGGATTCCAACGCCGCCTGCTCGCCATCCTCGGAACGCCAGAACTCCGCCACTTGCGTCAGCCCGCGGCGAATGCGTTCTCCCTGGCCTTCGCCGTACTTGGCGACGAGTTCAGTTTCCAGCTTGTGCTGCGCGGCGGTTATCCAAGCCGGCGCGATCCCCGCCGAAGGCGGCCCGGCTACAACCGTGGTCATAGGCTTCTCCTGCGCGGCCAGCATGCCCAAGCCGCAGAACAATCCAACTAAGATGCCGCGCGCGAGCATGTCTCCCTCCGAGCGAAGCGCAAAGCGGCCCAGTATACGGCTGAGCACAAAGCCTGCTCGCGGGGCTTGGAGCCAAAGCCGAGAACTGGCGGCCGGAAACGGGGCGGGCCGGCAAGTGGTCGGACCAGCAGGTACCCCCCTCCCCCTCCCCCCTCCTCGAGGCAATAATATACTTGTCGAATCATTTGGCAAGTGTAAAGATTGCCCCAGACAGAGAGGTGGGTAAGTGATTAGCTTACCGCTCTCTGTCGAGTTGGCGCGCTCATTGTTTTGTGGGCTGCAGCATAAGGAATCTCGCGTGGCCGTTGTCTTAGCAGCATCGGACGAAACTTACCAAGACGTATTTGTAAACGCTGGCCTAATTGCACCGCTCAAGTATTGGGACACTATCTTTGCAAGGGATTGGGATCGCCGTGTACTGCAGGGGAATCCGACTCTGGAATACCTCCACATGACCGACATACGCAGTCCAAAATGGCGCGCAAGGGTCGGCATCTCGGACGACGATGCCGATGCTCGTGTGGAAAGAGCTGTCCAACTACTTTGCCAGCGCCGCGATCCTTGTTGGGTGGGGTTTGAGTTTAGCCGTGCCCGTTTCAACTCAGCGCTGAAGCAACCTATGCAAATTCCGACTGGCGCGAGGAAGCAATTCGTTGCTGAGTATTTCGGCTTTGTGGGATATGTGCTCATTGTATTGCAGCATGTCCGAGCACTATATCCATCGACCAAAAAGGTTGACTTTCTAGT
>DASSIZ010000143.1 GCA_035691485.1 Terriglobales bacterium | reverse complement strand
CTCACCAGGACGGGCCGGTCACTTCTTTCGGGCGCGTCAAAATCCACGGCCCGTTGGCAGTGACGGCCACGGTGTGCTCGAAGTGCGCTGAAGGACTGCCGTCCGCGGTCTCCGCGGTCCATTCATCGCGCATCCGCACTTCCGGGCGCCCGGCGTTGACCATCGGTTCAACGGCGATGACCATGCCTTCCTGCAACCGCGCGCCGCGGCCTTCTTCACCGTAGTTCGGCAAGTTCGGCTCGTCGTGCATCCGCGTACCGATGCCGTGCCCGACAAACTCCCGCACCACCGAAAAACCGTTCTGCTCGACCCAGCTCTGCACCGCGTGGCCGACGTCGCCAAGGCGGTTGCCGGCGCGCATCTTGTCGATGGCGCGGTCCAGCGATTCGCGGGTCACGTCGAGCAACTTCTGCACCTCGGGCCGAACTTTCCCGAGCGGAACGGTGACCGCCGAATCCGCGTAGTAGCCGTCCACTTCCATCCCGAAATCAATCGAGACGATGTCGCCTTCGCGCAATTTGCGCTTGGGCGACGGGATGCCGTGAACGATCTCGCTGTTCACCGAAGTGCACAGCGAGCACGGGTACCCGCGGTAGCCCTTGAACGCGGCGTGCCCCGGCCCGCCCGCGATTTTTCCCTCGGCCAGCTTCTCGAGGTCCATCGTGGTCATGCCGGGCCTGACGGCGCTCCGCAGCGCGGTCAGCACGTCGTAGACGACCAGCCCTGCGCGATGCATCTTCTGCAGTTCGTCCAAACTACGCAGGTGAATCGCCATCCGATCCCTTTGCCAGGCCCGTTACGGGGGCCAAATCCTAATGGCAGCCATTGCCGGCTTGCTGCTCAAGCCGCCCGCCTCAGCCCTTCGCTTCGCTCGGCGTAAAAAGGCGGCCGCTAGAAACCAACCGCAAAATCACGGGTCTAAAGACCCGCCACTACAACTTCAGCGAACGGCAATCAGCGTGAATTGCGCACAATCTCGAGCACGCGCTGCCTTACTTCCTCGATGCTTTTCGAAGCATCGACGTCGTGCAAGCGGCCCAGCCTCCGGTAGTACGAGACCAGTGGCTCGGTCAACTTTTCGTACGCCTCCAGCCGCGGAGCCACAATTTCTTCGCGGTCGTCCGGCCGCTGCTCCAGCTCGCCGCCATCGTTATCGCAGCGGCCTTCCACCTTCGGCGGGCGCTCGTAGATATTGTAAATCTCGCCGCCCACCTTGCACATGCGCCGCCCGGTAATCCGCCGCAGCACCAGCTTCGCGTCCAACGCGAAGTGCACGACCAGCGCCGGACGGTAGCCGTTCTGCCGCAGCAGCACGCTCAGATACTGCGCCTGCGCGACGGTGCGGGGAAAACCGTCGAACACAAAACCATGCGAGCAATCCGGCCGCTCGATGCGCTCGCGAACCATCTTCAGCACCAGCGAGTCCGGAACCAGGTCGCCGCGCGCCATGATCGGTTTGACCTGCTCGCCCAGTGGCGACCCCAGGCTGACATGCTCGCGAAACATGTCGCCGGTGGAAAGATGCGGCACACGGTAAAGCTTGGCCAGCTCTTTCGCTTGCGTGCCTTTCCCTGCGCCCGGAGGCCCAAGAAAAATCACCGCGCGGTCCAGTCTTTCCGGGGCCCGTGTCTCCGGAGCCACTCCGCCTGTCTCCCCTTAGTGCCGCGAACGCAACCGGCCCTTCCGCGCAAACCCTTCGTAATTCCGCATCACCAACTGAGCTTCAATCTGCTGCACGGTGTCCATGGCCACACCGACGACAATCAGAAGCGAGGTGCCGCCAAAATAAAAGCTCACTCCCAGCCCTTTCAGAAACCAGGTGGGGAAGTGGCTGTCAAACCACGGGCCGATGCCGAGGCCCAGATGGTCGAGGTGAACTCCGGTAATCAGCCATTCCGGGAGCAAGCAGACCGCTGCCAGGTAAATTCCGGCAATAAACGTAAGCCGCTTCAAGATTTTGCTGACATGCTCGGAAGTGGTGCGGCCCGGCCGGATCCCCGGGATAAAGCCGCCGTTCTTGCGCATATTATCGGCAAGCTCCGTGGGGTTGAAAACAATCCCGATGTAGAAGAAGCAGAACAGCATGATCAGCGTGATGTAAACCAAGTCGTACAACGGCTCGCCCCAGGAGAGATAAGACTTGATGGAGTCGACAAACGCGTAACGGTGATTCATGGCCAGGGCGATGGTGGCGGGAAACGCTAACAGCGAGCTCGCAAAAATCGGCGGAATCACGCCGCCGGAGTTGACGCGCAGCGGGAGATAGGACGATTGCCCGCCCATCACGCGGCGGCCTACCACGCGCTTGGCATACTGCACGGGAATGCGGCGCTGGCCGCCTTCCATATAGACGATAAAGGCAACGACGGCGATCATGAGGATAACGAGAAAAATCAGGCCGAGCGTGGTAAGCGGACCGAATGCGCCGGTGACTTCCTTTTCCCAGAGGTCCTGAATGCCGCGCGGCAGGCCGACTACGATGCCGACAAAAATGATCAGGGACATGCCGTTGCCGATGCCGCGTTCGCTAATCTGCTCGCCCAGCCACATGATGAAGGCGGAGCCGGTGGTCAGGGTAAGAACGGTCATCAAAATAAAAGGAAGGCCGGGGTGATAAACGAGATTGGGCTGCGATTGCAGCGCGCCCGCGATGGTCAGCGACTGGATGATGCTGAGCGCGATGGTCAAATAGCGCGTATATTGCGTGATTTTCTGGCGGCCCAACTCGCCTTCTTTTTGCAGGCGCTCGAGGTACGGGAAAACCACCTGCATCAATTGCAGGATGATCGATGCCGTGATGTAAGGCATGATGCCCAGCGCGAAAATGGTCATGCGGCGGAAGGTGCCCCCGCTGAAAAGATCGAAGAGGCCCAGCGCCGAGCCCTGCGCCGCGCTGAAGAGGCGCTCGACTTCCGCGACGTTGATACCGGGCGTGGGAATGTACGCACCAATGCGATAGACCGCCAGCAGCGCCAGCGTAAACAGAATGCGGTTCCGCAAATCTTCGACGCGGAACATGTTTCGGATGGCTTCGATAAAACGGTTCATCGCAATTCCCCGATACTTACGCTACAACCTCAAACGTCCCACCGGCCTTGGCGATTTTTTCCTTAGCCGACGCGCTGAACGCGTGGGCGTGAATCGCCAGCTTGGTGGTGAGTTCGCCATCGCCCAGAACCTTGATGGGATCCAGGGGACGGCGGACAAAGCCATGGGCGCGCAGCAATTCGGGCGTCACGGTTTCCCCGGCGGGGAAAACGTTGAGCTCGCCCAGGTTCACTACGGAATAGGTGACGCCAAACAAATTGTGAAAGCCGCGCTTGGGGATGCGGCGATGCAGCGGCATCTGGCCGCCTTCAAATCCACGGCGGCGCGAATAGCCCCGGCGGGACTGCTGGCCCTTGTTGCCTGCGCCGGCGGTTTTGCCGAGCTTGGAACCCATGCCGCGGCCGACGCGGACTTTTCGGTGGCGCGAACCCGCCGGCGGATGCAAATGCGCGAGCGAAAACGCGGAGCGCTCTTTCGACGCGGGGGTTGCCGGCTTGTGCTGGCCGCCCTTGCGCGGGCGGCTTGCTTTCTTTTTCGCCATGGCTCTACTCCACCACTTCCACGAGGTGCCGGACCTTGTGAATCATGCCGCGCACCGCCGGCGTGTCCTGACGCTCGACCACTTGATGCAATCTCCGCAAACCGAGGCCGCGGACGGTTTGGCGCATATCATCGGTGCAGCCAATAAAGCTGACCACCCATTTTATCTTCACGGTGCCGGAGGTTTTTCCGGCGGATTTCTTTTGCGCGGTCATGCGTTGCTCTCACCGACGGCAGCCTTCTCTTTGGAGGTCCGGCCGCTGATTTCGTCCACAGTTTTCGAGCGCGTCTCGGCGACCTGCGCGGCATCTTTCAAACCAAGAAGCGCCGCAAACGTGGCCTTGACGACGTTGTGCGGGTTGGAGGTGCCGATCGACTTGGTCAGCACGTTGGTGATGCCCGCCACCTGCATGACCTTGCGCACCGGACCGCCGGCGATCACGCCCGTGCCTTCGGAGGCCGGCTTGAGCAGCACCTGCGCCGAGCCGTAACGGCCGAGGACCTGATGCGGAATCGTCGAACCTTTGAGGTTCAGCTTGATCAAATTTTTCTTGGCCTGCTCGATGCCCTTTTTGATGGCCATAGGCACTTCGCGCGCCTTGCCCATGCCAAACCCGGCGTGGCCGTGGCTGTCACCGACGACGACGAGCGCCGAGAAACTGAGGTTCTTGCCACCTTTGACGACTTTGGTGACGCGGTTGATGGCGATCACGTCATCCTTCAAATCCGAAGGGTTCACCTCGAGGAGCCGGCGAACCGCGAGACTGTCGCGTAGAATTTGCTTCGACATAAGCTTAGAACTTTAACCCCGCTTCCCGCGCCGCATCCGCGAGCGCCTTGACGCGGCCGTGATACTTGTACCCGCCGCGGTCGAACACCACTTTGCTGACTCCGGCGGTTTTGGCGCGCTCGGCGATGGTTTTGCCGATGACTTTGGCCGCCGCGATGTTGCCGCCGCCCTTCAAATTCTTTTTCGTTTCGGCATCGACGGAGCTGGCCGAGACCAG
>DASSIZ010000142.1 GCA_035691485.1 Terriglobales bacterium | reverse complement strand
GGCGTGGCGCGGCTGCCGAACGGCGCCGCGAAGGCTACACCGAGATTTATTTTACAGACGTGAATGGCAGGTTGCAAACCCGGGCGCGGGACGCTCAGTGCACCCCTGTCAGTTCACAATGTGAGCCGGGACTCTTCCGTTTTGTCGCATCCTCGCGGAATGATGACGACCCTTCGAACCCAGCCTCAGCGGTTACTGCACCGTCAGGTTGACGGTCGTGGTACGGCTCACCATTCCCGAGACGGCGTTCACCGTCACCGTGTACGTCGTGGAGGCGCTCGTCGTCGTGGAAGCGCTCGTCGTCGTTGTCGAAGCTGTGTTCGATGACTGCGTTGTGCTCGTTGAAGATAGCGCCGCCTTCGGTGTCGCGCCGCCACCGCCACACGCGAGTTGCGCCAGCAGCACCAGGGCAAGGATCAGCAATCCAGCCAGTCGCAGGGTTCGCGCCGAAGAGGCCCGTTTCCGCCGGGCCAACGCTCCCGGCAGCATGACCATTCCCAGCGCACCCGGGGCCCAGAATGCGAACAGCGGGAAATTATGGTGGCGCGATGCTGTCATGGCCGAGGTTGAAATGGTGAGCGCTACTGAAGTCATTGACGCGCCCGGTGTCACGGTCGCCGGGGCGAAGCTGCAGGTCGCGCCTGCCGGCAGGTTCGAGCAGGAGAGTGTCACCGGGTCGGAGGCGCCGGTCTCGGTCAGCCCTAGAGAGAACTGCGCGGTTTGACCGCGTGTCACCTGCGCCGACGCTGGTGTCGCGATCAGGGTAACGTTCTTGCCACCGGCGGGCGGCAGGGTTGATGAAACCGACAGCGTCACCGCCTGCGACATCTGGTTGCGCATCGACGGCTTACCCACCGCTTTGACATAGAGTCCGTAATTGCCCGCCGGAATGGTAAGTGTCGCAAGATCGTAGGCGGTGGTGCCGGCAGGCAAGTCGCCCAGCGAGGCCAGGTTGTTGCCATCGCTAGAGATGAATACTGTGTAGTGATCGACAGCGGTGGGATCGCCGCTGATCGTCCACTGCAATTGCGTGCCTGTGAGCGACGCTGCCACGGTCACGCAATTATCGATTCCGGTTTCCAGCTCGGTTCCCTCTTCGTAGTCGTTCCAGGTAATCAGTTGCATCACCGGAAGCTGGTTGGAGGCGGAGTAATACTTATTGGCCGCGGCGAAAGTGTGCAGCCACGTCTGGCCGCAGTTCTGCTCGATGTGGCGTCCTCCCGGCGGCGACCACCCGGCAAGAATGTCGTTGAAACCCTTCCATACCGCGCCGAACGCCGGCTTGGAGGGATAGGTCGCTACCGCATTGGAGTAGAACCAGTACAGCTCATCGGTGCCGTCATAATTGGGCGGTTCGTTGCTGAGGGTCTTCGGTTCCATCCATCCGAACGCGCCGCCGCTTTGCGCTGTCGCAAACCCGCCGAGGTTGCGATGAATGATCAAAGGATTGCCGGGAACCTGGGCTTGCACGGCGTTCCAGTCCACCGATTGCGAAAGCGTCTCCATGCCGAATTCGCGCAGGACCGGACGGCCGCCAATGCGGAAGTAGGCGGGGGAGGAGAAAAAGTCGCCGGCAAGTCGAGTAAAAAGCTGGATGACGGCTGTGGTCGCGCTGCAGGTGGAAAAGCAGGAGTCCCATTCGACCGCGCCCTTATCGACTTCCACGAATACATTGAACGCGCTATGGCTCTCCGCTTCGGTAACCATCAGCTTTACGCCGAGGGCCTCGTAGCTGTCCGGACCGTACCAATCGACCACCGCGCCGTCGAGTCCGCGGCTGATCATGTCAACGACCTGGCGATGCACCTGGGCGGGATCCTGCGAGCTGTAGCCGATGTCGATGTGCTTCGAACTGCCCCACCAGGGCTCCACGTGGGCGAAGAGCTTGGTGGTCGCCCCGGGATACAGCAGAGACCGGATTGGCACCTTGCTGATGTTGCCGGCGCCGAGGTTTCCGTCCGCCTGCGTGAAAAAAACCGGCGATGCGCTCGTATTGTTTCCCGTCTCGGCGGCCAAAGTAGTGGTCGGCGCGGGAATATCGGCGGCCTGCAAGCCTGGGACCGGGACGAGTACTAAGATAACTGCGACCAGCGCTGCGATGCGCATTGCACCTCCAGGGGTTAAGGAAACTGGTGGGTGCAGTGTAGGGTTAAGCTGGGTTAGGAGGATTAAGGAAGAAGCTCTAACTCGCCTGTCCTTTTCGCCTTACGACCAATCGCGCCAACAAGGGCCCGGATTGTCGCCACAGAAATGCTTAGGGCGCAAACAACGTTAAGGACGGAAAGGGAGTCCAACAGCAGGTGACATTCAGGCCGGGGATTCCGCTGTGAGGGTGGCAGGAGAGTAGAATGGCGCCCCAGACACGTATGGAACAGACAAAGATGTCTCCGGAAGTAAATACCAAGCTGCGCTCGCTGGCCCACGATCTGAGTAATTCGATCGAGACCGTAATGCAGGCCTCCTACCTGCTGGCGCAGGCCAAACTCGATGACACCAACAAGAAATGGCTGGAACTCATTGATAATGCGGCACGTGATGCGGCGCGCATCAATCGGGAAATTCGCGAGGTGCTGAAGTCGCAGACCGAACCGAAATAGCAGAGTTCAGACGACGGACAAAAGGAAGAGCCGCGACCCGCGCGGCTCTATTTTTTACAGCAGACTTCTACGGACTAAGCCGCCTTGCGCACCGTGCCCATGGCGCGCAGAAAATCCTGGGCGTGGCGGAAGCCCTCCAGGGTGCCCACGTCCATGTACTTCTCGCCGCAATGGGTGGCGCGCACGATGTTGCCGGCCCCCATGTAAGCATTGAGCAGATGTCCCAGGTATTCGTCTTCATGATGGCGGGCGTCCCAAAGCAGCTTCAGCGTATGAAAGGCCTCGCCGGTGGCGGTAACAGCGCCCCAGATCCAGTGTGAGTGCGCGTTCTTCTGCTTGACCTCGACACGTTGTACGTAGCCCAGTTCATCGCTGACCACCGCATCAAATGCGGATGGGTCCAGCACCGGGAAACAAACCAGGTTGATTCCCGCCCCGTCGGTATTGTCCACGGCCTGCCGGTAGGCGTTTTCCGGGAACCAGATCGTATCCGGCAAGCCGAGCAGCACTTGTCCGTGGTGGCGGGCGAATGGTTCGGCGCGAAACAGCGCGTCGCACAGGCCCTGGGGCCGCCGCTGCACAACATAGAAAATCTCCGCGGCGAATTCGCGTTCAGCGAAATACTTGACGATGTCGCTTTTTTCCGCCGAGATGACCATGCAGATCTGGGTCGCGCCGGCGGCGATCATGCGCTCGACCAAGTATTCGGCGACGGCCTTGGGGCGCTCGACGCCATCAATCACGCGCGAGCCCACGGGCAGAAGTTCCTTCGAGCAACCCAGCGGCTGGATGCGTTGCCCGGCGCCCGCGGCGGGAATGATTCCGATCATTTCCGGTCTCCCGTAATCAGGCTTCCACTCCTAAGCTGCTTCGCGTAACGCTGAAACCGGCCTGCGCGCTTCCTCGAAATAGGCCAGCATCTCCCGGGCCCGGTCATCACCGGTGTGCTCGCACAGGGTCCGCTCGCGGGCGCGCCAGGCAATACGCGAGAGTTCCTCATCGCCGGCATTGAGCGCTTCCAGGACATCCTCAACGCCGGGCGCGACCAGTAGTTCATCGCCGGGAGAGAAAAATGTTTCCAGCCCTGGCCAATGATCGGTGATCAGCGGCGTGCCGCAAGCGGCGGCCTCAAAGAAGCGTCCCGAAGGACAGTAGCCGTAGCGCGCCATGCCGTCGCGGGTGATGTTCAAGGTCAGGCGCGAAGATGAATACAGTGCCGGATGATCGGCGGGCGCGACGTGCTCCAGGAGGCGCACGTTTTCCGGCCACCTCGATTCACGCGGGTACAGGGAGCCAGCCAGAATGAAACAGGAATCCGGACGGCGACGCGCCGGCTCCAGAAACAAGGCGTCCAGCTTATGCTGGCGGTCGGCGGCGTAGGTTCCCATGTAGCTGAGCGCGCAACGAAGGTCGGCGCGCTCGGATACGCAGTTGTGGACGTCGGGATCGACGCAGCCGTACACCGGTCGCGCCATGCGCGCTCCCCAATGCTGCTCCAGCACATCCAGGATGCGTCCGCCGGTAAAAGACAGATAGAGATCGAAACCGCCGACCTGGTCGCGGCAGAGATATTCCAGATTCCCCTGCTCCAGGTTCTGCAGGGTGATCGGCGTGTCCAGATCGTAAAAAACGCGCAGCGGACGTTGCAGCGGGAGAACGTCGTCCACGATACGCCCGCCTTCAGGGCAATAACTCGTGCAGACCACGACATCGCTGGCGCGGGCTTCACGCAGCGCCTGCGGACGCACCTGGTCCCATTCGTCATACAAAACCAGGTCGCAATAATCGCAATGGTCGAAATCGCGCCGCCTTGCATAGTAAGGAACATCTTTCTCGTAGAAGGTGACTCGATGCCCGCGGCGGTGAAGGGCGCGCACGATGGCGCGGAACGGAGTGGCGTGACCGTTGCCCCACGATGAAGAGAGGGTCAGCCCAAATATGGTGATCTTCAAGAATCCTCGCGCGAGCGCGGCGGCGCACAACCAAGCTGCTGACGTCTCAGATGGCGGCGAGAACCGGACCGTTGCCGGAGCAACAATGACCCCCCGTCAAAGAGCGCCAGCCAAGCGAAGGCGCATGACGGGATCGAGTTCTTGCTGGCGGCTGCGGCGCATGATCCAGCCCAGCAGCAGGCAGCCCAGCGCAATGTAGTAGAGGTCGGCGTTCTTGTAGAGATTCGAGTTCATGGGATTCCTTACCGGGCCCTCGGTCAGCTACTCGGAATTGGATTCCGCTGGTAACGCCGGTGTTGCACTAAAAATGGTGGTCGGTTGCCGATTGTCAGCTCGATCCAGTTTGCTGCGCAAAACAAAGCCCGGTCGAGGGGCGACCGGGCTACATCCGACGACTACTTACTCCCGACGTTAATTCACTCTTCTTCCTCCCGCAGCTTGGCAATGACGCCCAGATCTTCCAGCGTGGTGACATCGCCCTTGACGTCGCCGCTGGTCGCCAACTCGCGCAGCAGGCGGCGCATGATCTTGCCGCTGCGCGTCTTGGGGAGGACATCGCTGAAGCGGATATCGTCGGGCTTGGCCAGAGCGCCAATCTCCTTCGCCACCCACTTCTTCAGTTCTTCCTTCAACTCGGGGCTGGGCTGGTTGCCTTGTTCCAGGGTGACGAATGCAGCGATCGCTTGGCCTTTCAGTTCGTCCGGACGCCCGACCACCGCCGCCTCGGCAACCTTGGGATGCGCCACCAGCGCCGATTCCACTTCCATGGTCGAAAGCCTGTGCCCGCTGACGTTGATCACGTCATCCACCCGGCCCATGATCCAGAAATAGCCGTCCTTGTCCTTGCGAGCTCCGTCGCCGGTAAAGTAGATGCCCGGGATTTGCGACCAGTAATTCTGCACGTAGCGATCGGGATCGCCGTAGACGGTGCGCAGCATGCCCGGCCAGGGTTTCTTGATGACCAGGAAACCGCCCGAGCCTTCCGGCACCGATTTGCCGTCCATGGTAACGACGTCGGGCACGATGCCGAAGAACGGCTTGGTTGCGGAACCCGGCTTGGTTGGGATGGCGCCCGGCAGAGGCGTAATCATGATGCCGCCGGTTTCGGTTTGCCACCAGGTATCCACGATGGGGCAGCGGTCGCGCCCGATCACATCGCGATACCACATCCAGGCTTCCGGATTGATCGGCTCGCCGACGGTGCCGAGCAGCCGTAGCGACTGCATCTTGTGCTTCCTCGGCCAGTCCTCGCCCCACTTGATGAAGGTGCGGATCGCGGTCGGCGCGGTGTACAGGATGTTGACCTTGTGCCGGTCCACGATGTCCCAGAAGCGGTCCGGTTGCGGCGTGTTCGGCGCGCCTTCATACATCAGCGTAGTGCCGCCGTTCTGCAGCGGTCCGTACACAATGTAGCTGTGGCCGGTGACCCAGCCGATATCGGCGGTGCACCAGTAGATATCGCTGTCCTTCAAGTCGAAAATCCATTTGGTCGTGATATAGGTGTAGACGGAGTAGCCGCCGGTGGTGTGCACCACGCCTTTCGGCTTCCCGGTCGTGCCCGAGGTGTAGAGGATGTACAGCGGATGCTCGGCTTCCAGCGGCTCCGCCGGACAGTTCGGCGAAGCGTCTTTCATGAGCTCCTGCATCCAGTGGTCGCGCCCTGCCTTCATCGTCACCGGCGTTCCGGTGCGCTTGTTAACAATCACCGACTTCACCGATGGGCAGGATTCCAGCGCCTCATCGACCGCCGGCTTCAGCTTGACCTCGGCGCCTCGGCGATAGGAGCCGTCCTGCGTGATCACCGCGACCGCCTGCGAGTCGGTAATGCGGTCCACCAGCGCGTTCGAGGAAAATCCGCCAAACACCACCGAGTGCGGCGCGCCGATGCGCGCGCAAGCCAACATGGCAATGGGCAGCTCGGGGCACATGCCCATATAGATGGCGACCCGGTCGCCCTTCTTTACTCCCAGCTTCTTCAGCACGTTGGCGAACTTCGAGACTTCGGCGAGCAGCTCCTGGTAGGTGAGCTTGCGTATCTCTCCGCTCGGTTCGCCTTCCCAGATCAGCGCCGTCTTGGCGCCTTTGCCCTTCTGGATCTGGTAGTCGAGGCAGTTGTAGGAGAGGTTGATCTCTCCGCCGCTGAACCACTTCGCCCACGGCGCTTTCCACTCCAGCACCGTGTTCCATGGCTTGAACCAGTGGAGCTCTTTCGCGATGCCGGCCCAGAATTTCTCCGGGTCTTCGATCGACTCCTTGTACATCTTTTCGTATTCCGCCATGCTCTTGATGTAAGCCTGCTGGGCAAATTCAGGCGGCGGCGGAAACAGGCGCTGCTCCTGCAGGATCGAATCGATATTGGTGGACTGGGTTGTTGTTCCTTGTGCCATAAAAATCCTCTCTCGATACTAGGTACTCGGTACCAGGTACTGGTCCCGCCCTTACTGCTCCATGGTGGAGATATCCCCTACGTCCTGCCCGGCTTCTTTTGCTTTCAGGAAACGGCGCAGGATTTTACCGGACCGCGTTTTCGGCAGGCCGGCGACAAACTCCAAGGCCGACGGGGCCGCAATCGGTCCCAGTTCGCGGCGCACGTGCTCGATTAATTGCTGCGCCAGCGTCTCCGAAGGAGTGTGCCCGGCGCGCGTGGTTACAAATACCTTGATGCTCTCGCCCTTCACCGCGTCCGGTATGCCGATTGCCGCGGCCTCCGCCACGGCGGGATGGGAAACCAGCGCGCTCTCCACTTCGGCGGTCCCGATGCGGTGACCGGCGACGTTGAGCACATCGTCCACTCGCCCCAGCACGCAGATGTAGCCCTGCTCGTCTTTCACCGCCACATCACCGGTGTGATAGAAGCCCCCGGGAACGACCTTCCAGTCGCGCCCAAAGCGCTCATCGTCGCCCCAGACCGTGCGCATCATGTGCGGAAATGGCCGCTTCAGCACCAGCCGTCCGCCGACGCCCGGCGGTAGCGAGGCGCCGTTTTCATCCACCACATCGGCCTCCGAGCCCGGCAACGACACTCCCGCTTTTCCAGGACGCATGGCCATGCTGGCAGGAGTTCCGATCGCCGGTCCGCCCAGCTCCGTCTGCCACCAGTTGTCCACCACGTAACCCCACTTACCATCTCCGGCGAGGTGGGTCTGGGCCCATCGCCAGGCTTCCGGGTTCAGCGGTTCTCCGGCGCAGGCGATCACCTTCAGGCTGGTGAGGTCGTACTTGGCAGGCAGCGCGCCCCCGTACTTCATGAACATGCGCAATGCGGTCGGCGCGGTGAACACCTTCGATACACCGAACTTCTGAATGATTTCGAACGCGATGTCGGGGCGCGGAAAATCAATCGCCCCTTCGCGGAACAGGGTTGTGACTCCCGCACACAGCGGCGCGTACACGATGTAGGAATGTCCGACGATCCAGCCGATGTCGCTGGTGCACCAGAACACGTCACGATCGCTGACGTCGAAATAAGTACGCAGGTGGTAGGTCGTGCCCACCATGTAGCCGCCGTGCACGTGCACCACACCCTTCGGCTTTCCGGTGCTGCCCGAGGTGTAGAGGATGAACAGCGGATCTTCTGAATCCATCTCCTCGGCGGGGCAGTCGGGGGAGGACTTCATCAGCTCGTCAAAATCCACCTCTCGCGCGCTCGCCGGCTCAAAACCCTGGCGCGCGAAAACCACCACCTTTTCGACCATCTCCAGGCCGTCAATGGCCTCATCGGCGATGGCCTTCAGCGCCACCGTCTTGCCGCGGCGATATCCCACGTCGCCAACGATGATCACGCGCGCCTGCGCGTCTTGGATGCGGTCGCGCAAAGCGGTGTGCCCCAGCCCGGCGTAGACGACGGAGTGAATCGCCCCGATGCGCGCGCACGCCAGCATCGAGACCACGCCTTCGATGGTCAGCGGCATGTAGATGACGACGCGGTCGCCCTTCTTCACGCCCAGCGACTTCAGTCCATTCGCAAAGCGGCACACCATGCGGTGCAGCGCGCCATAGGTGACGGTGCGCTCGGCGCCGTCCTCGGCCAGCCAGATGAAGGCGGCCACATTACGGCGATCAGAGTCGGCGTGGCGATCCAGCGCGTTCAGCGTGATGTTCGTCCGCGCGCCCAGGAACCACTTGTGGTGTGTGCCGTCAAACTCGAACACCTTGTTCCACGGCCGCGACCACACGAACTGCCTGGCATATTCACCCCAGAACTTTTCCGGAGACTCGATGGAACGGTGGTACTCCTCGCTCCAGTTCTTCTGCAGGACCTGGTCGAGAACCACCCTGGGAGGGGTATATTCGCCGCTTTCGGACAATAAATTGGCAATGCCGCTGGCGCCTTGCTGGCTGGTGGTGCTCATGGCTGACCCCCGGAATACTGGGCAAATGGCGGCTTCCCGCTGAGGGCAACCATTGTATGTTACATCGTTCGGTGATATGCGTCACATAGATATGTTGCAGGTATGCGGCGAAATCTACTTCACCGCGCCGACGGTAAAGCCGGCGATGAAACGATCGAGAAAGAGGTTGTAAAGGATCGCGATCGGGACGCTGGCGATCAGGCAGGCGGCCATCAGTGAGCCCCAGAAATAGACGTCCCCGCGCACCAGGAAGGTGGGCACGCCCACGCTCAGCATCTGGCTGTTTTCGGTGGAGATGAAGGTCAGCGCGTAAACGAATTCCTGGGTCACCAGGGTAAACGTGAAAATCACCACCGTCAGGATGCCCGACAGCGAAATCGGAACCACCAGCTTGATGAACGCCCCCAACCGCGTTAAGCCGTCCACCATGGCGGCGTCTTCCAGTTCGCGCGGGATGGACTTGAAAAATCCCATCAGCAGCCAGATGGAGAAGGGCACCGTGAAAGTCGGGTACACCAGCACCACCGCCCAGATGGTGTCCTGGAGTCCGAGGATCGCCACCACGCGGGAAAGAGGAATGAACAGCAAGGTCGGCGGGACGAGGTAGGTGAGGAAGATGGCGACCCCGATGCGCTGGCCCCAGCGCCCGGTCAGGCGGGTGAGCGCATACGCCGCCGGCAGTGCCAGCACCAGCGTGATGCCGACCACGATCCCGCCCACGATCGCCGTGTTCGTCACCCACACCATGTACTTGGTCTGCAGGAACAGGAGTTTCAGGTGTTCCAGCGTCGGCGGCATGTTGAACTTGAAAGGATTGTTCTGCAGCGTATACAGATCGGCCGTCTGCTTGAAGGTGGTGACGAACATCCAGTAGAACGGGAACGCCAGCAGGATGCCGAACACTGCCAGCACCGCCCAGCGCGCGACGCCGTAACCGACGCTGCGAGCATGTCCGCGCGGCATCAGGCCACCTCCGACCGGTAGGCCAGCCGCAGCATGACGTAAGTGACCACCACCATGATCGGCACCAGGAACAGCGAGATCGCGGCCCCCTGCGACAAATCGCCGGCCAGGATGCCGGTGAAGAACGCCAACGACGGCAGCACCTGGGTGGAGTCGTAGGGCCCGCCCGCGGTCAACACGTACACGACCGTCATGTCGGTAAAGGTGAATATGATTCCGAAAAGCACGGCGACCATGATGATGGGCAGCATCATGGGAATCGTGATCTGGAACAGTGTCCGCCAGAACCCGGCGCCGTCCACCTCCGCCGCCTCAGGAATGTCCTTGGGAATGGCCGTCAGGCCGGCGAGCATGATCACCGTCGAGAACGGGAGCAGCCGCCAGGTGTGCACCAGGATTACTGACGCCATCGCCAGGTGCGGTTCTCCCAGCCACATCGGCGCGCTGTACGGCTTATAGAAATGCAACGCGACCAGCACCCAGTTAATCACGCTGTACAGCGAATCCAGAATCCACTTCCATCCGATCGCGCCCAGCGAAATCGGCGCTACCCACGGCAAAAGGATCAGGAAACGCATGAAGCCGCGGCCGTGAAACTTGTCTTTCAGCGCCACCGAAAGGATCGTAGATCCGACGATCACCAGCACCTGCGAAATGATGGTGAAGATGAACGAGTTTCCCAGCGCCTTCCTGAAGCTGGGGCTCTGGATGATGCTGCGGAAGTTTTCCAGTCCCACGTAATGCGATTCGATGCTGCCGACTTTGACGTCGGTAAACGCATAAACGAATGCCATCACGAAGGGCACGAAGATCAGCACCGCGATAAACAGCACCGCCGGCGTGAACATCGCGACCCCGAGCAGGCTGGCGCGGTTTTCCGGAGTGCGGTGCCAGGGCACTTTGACCGCGGAACTCTCGTAGCCACTGGGCGACTGCGCGCCGGTCGCTTTCGGCGGGATCTTGGGCGTTACTGCCATGCCAGCACCTGGGGCTGCACGCGTTTTTCCGACTTGCGATCGAAGAAGTGCAGGTCGTTTTCCCGTATTCCAAAATCGTAAATCTGGTCGGCTGCGAACGATTCCGCCGAACCCAGGCGCGAGATGACTTCCTTGCCCTCGAATTTTCCGCCCACCACGGTGCCGTACAGGATCCACTCCGCGCCCAGGTATTCCGTGACTTTGACCTTCAAGCGGAAAGTGATCGCGGGATTCGGCGTCAGTTCTATAGGCAGGAGATGCTCAGGGCGGAAGCCGACAATGAAGTCGCCATTCTCCACCAGGTTCATCGGGGGAGAGCCGAGGAAGGTTGCGACAAAGGTATCCGCCGGCGTGTCGTAGACCTCGCGCGGCGTCCCCAACTGCCGCACGTATCCCTTATGCAGCACCATCACTCGGTCGCCCATGGCCATGGCTTCTACCTGGTCGTGAGTCACGTAAATCGTGGTGGTCTGAACCCGCTTGTGAAACAGCTCCAATTCCTCGCGGGCGCTGGCGCGCAGCTTGGCGTCGAGATTGGAGAGCGGTTCGTCGAGCAGGAAAACCGAGGGCTCGCGTACGATGGCTCGCGCCAGTGCGACACGCTGCCGTTCCCCGCCCGACAATTCGCGCGGCTTGCGGTGGAGCAGGTGCCCGATGCCCAGCAGTCCCGCCGCCCACTCTACTTTTTGCCGGTGAGTTTGCCGCGGAACTTTCTGCGCCTTCAAGGGGAAGGCGATGTTGTTGTACACGGAAAGGTGGGGATAGAGCGCGTAGCTCTGGAACACCATGGCGATGCCGCGCTCGCGAGGGGTCATGTAAGTCACCACCTTGCCCCCTATGCGAATCTCGCCGGCCGTGGGGATTTCCAGGCCGGCAATCATGCGCAACAGCGTGGTCTTCCCCGATCCCGACGGACCGAGGAAGACCAGGAACTCGCCTTCGCGAGTTTCCAGATTCACATCGTTGACTGCGCCGAGTTCACCCTCTTTAAAGACCTTGGTTAAGTTTCTGGTTTCGACAACGGCCATCGCTGCCTCAGGTTATTTCCACCGGTCAAAGATACGCTTGTACTCCTGCTCGGCCGCCTTCACGGCATTCTCAGGAGTTTCGTCACCCTTTGCAGCCTTGGCAAACATGGTCGGTATGATCCAGGAATAATACGCTTCGTCGATCGGAGCACTTGCGTAACCTGGATAACCCACGTTGGTGGCCCAGTCTAGCACGTCGGCCAGGACCTTATATTTATCCGGCGGATCGGCTGCGGGATCGTTCAGCACGATCTTCTTGATATCGGGAACGGTCGAGGCGAAGCAGGGAAAGTTGTACCACTTGCTGGCTTCAAAAGCCGTCTTGAAGTTGTCGATGTAGTCGATCAGGAACTTTTGTGCGCCGTCCTTGTTGTCCGCGAAGTTCCAGATCACGTAGCAGTCCATCACGTGCTCACAGGCCAGGCGCTTCGCTGGCCCCTTCAGCGCCTTGGAGATCATGATGTGGCTGGAGATAGGGTTGTGCTCGCGTTCGGCTTGGCGCGTGATGGAGATGGCATTGGCCACATACGACGTCTTGCCGGCCAGCATGGCGCGATTGTTGGACGATGGATCCCAGGTGAAGACTTCCGGCGTCTCCGATTCCTGGTAGAGCGCCTTCATGTACTTCACCGCTTCGACAGTCGCTTTGGAATTGATGGTGACATTGCCGTGCTCGTCCTGCTCGGCGCCGCCGAAGGACCACAGAATGGCGCGCATCGCCATGCTGGTGTCGAGTTCCTGGGCAAGCCCCAGCCCGCACGGATTCCCCCGCTTGTCGCGGATTTTTTTCGCCCCAGCCCGGAGGTCGTCGTAGCTATCGGGACCGTTGGGATAGCCTGCCTCCGCCCACCACTCCTTGTACCAATTCCCGGGATCGGGAACATAGGAGTCGGTGAAGGCGAAATACTTCTTGGTCTTCGGATCGTAGGTGGATTTGTGAGCCAGGTCGATTTTCTTGCCGTGCTTCTTCTCACATTCCTGGTACACATGGGACATGTCGATGACCTGGTCCTTAAATTTCGCCGGCGGCGACAGCATCATGAACAAGTCGTGCCCTTTCTTGGCGGAAACTTCGGCGGCGGCGCGCGCCGGCAACTCATTCAGATTGATGTGGTCCACGACCACATTCGTGTTGTTTTTCTGTCCCCACGCCTTGGTGTATTCGTTGTCAAACCACTTGTCGTAATCAGGAACAAAATGGCTCCACTGCGCGATTTTCAGTGTCTTCTGCTGCGCTTGTGCTCTTTCCGGAAACAGAAAATATGGGCCCGCTCCGGCGACCATGGCCGCGGCGCCGGTGGTCTTCAGGAAATCTCTTCGGGTAACGCCCCCAGTGCGCTTTTTCGCCATATCCAATTCCTCCTTGAAGCCTTGATCAGCAATGAGTCCAGGACCTAACAATCGTCCCCGTGGACGAGGAATTCAGCGCCGGACATCATACTCATCGTGAAGCGATGGGTCAAAGCAAGTGGTTGGTTCGTCAGTAGTGTAGTGATGAGTTTGATAATGCAGACTCGCGGCAAAAGCGCCGTTACTTGCGCTTCCCGCCTTGGAATCCGGTGGAACGGAACAGAACGGACCGTCTATCCAAAGGGTCGCTCGATCGAAGGACTCGGCGTGGAAAACAGCTCCGCCCCGTTTTCCGTGATGTGCATGTCGTCCTCCAGCCGCACGCCGAATTCACCGCGAATGTAGATGCCGGGCTCGTCGCTGAACGACATGCCGGCAACCATCGGCAGAGCGTTGCCGCGCACCAGGTACGGCCACTCATGGCCATCCAGGCCGATGCCGTGTCCCAGGCGGTGGGTGAAGAACTTGTACTCGGGACCATAACCGGCGCCGGTAATCAGCCTGCGCGCGGCCGCGTCCACGGCCTCGCAAGCCAGGCCGGGTTTGGCTGCCGCGAGCGCCGCCTGCTGAGCGCGCTGCACGATCTCGAACACGCGTTTCTGCTTGTCGGTGGCTTTGCCGAGCACCCAGGTGCGGGTGATGTCCGATTCGTATCCTTCTACCTTGCATCCGCCGTCGATGAGGATGGGCGTGCCTTCCCCGATTACCTGCGGCGTGATCGAGCCATGCGGCAGCGCGGTGTACTCGCCCACCTGGACGAAGGCATCTCCGCGAAACCCAATCCTGCCGTAGGCGGCCGCGATCAGCGCGCCGACGTCATGCTGCGTCATTCCCGGCTTCATCGCCTGGTAAACGGCGCGGTACACCGTCCAGGTCGCCTGGTTGGCCACCTTCATCAGCTCCAGCTCGTGCGCCGATTTCACCATCCGGCAACCGGCGCTGACCGGCGTCGCGCTTACGATCTTCAGCGCCGGAACTGCCTGCGCCACGCCGTTGCTGAACACGAACGTGACCCGCTCCTCCATGCCCAGCGTACCCGAGGAAAGACCACGATCCCTGAGCCCCTGCGCCACCAGCCGATACGGATCTTCGTCCTCTTGCCATGTCCGGACGTCGGTCGTTTTGCCGGAGAACGGTCCTTTGGAAAGCTGTTCGCGCAGTCTTTCTTCCTCAAACGCCGGGGCGACAAACAAGGGTTCGCCCTTCGCCGGCAGGATCAAAGCTCCCAGCCGCTCGCTGTTCCACCAGCTCACGCCGGCGAAATAAACCAGCGAGCTGCCTCCGATCATGAAGATGGCGTCAAGCTTGTTTGCAGCCATCAGCGCCCGCGCGCGCTCAATGCGCAGCCGGCGCTCGTCGGCCGTGATCGGACGAACCTGGTCTTTCATCGACTTCAGCGCCTGTATGGATGCGGGTTGGGTTGTTGTCTCGTCCGCCCGAGGCTCCACCGGCAACAACGTCGCGCCCGCGGCCACAGCGCCCAATCTCATCACTTCACGGCGAGAAACCATGAGCACTCCTGACGTGAATTCAACCCAAGTGACGTCCTTACTATATGCGTCTGCGGCAAGCGCGTCCGAGCAGATACTGTCCGCGCCCAATCGCGTGCAAATGGTCTGGCATAATGCTTTGCGTGAAGTCGCCCTCGTACATGGCTGCCCACATCCGCCGCGTGCTCGTGGACGGAGCTTCCGCGCCCCATTCCGAAGAGGTGCAACGATTCTTCAAGGAGGAGGTTGCCTCCCGTGGCTGGTACACCGCCGAGCTTCGCCGGGTCGCCTACCGCTTTCATCGCGTGCTCTTGAAGGAGCACGGGCTCGACTACCTGGTCTCCGTGGCCGACCGGCTGTATCGTGGACGCGTGCTGGAAGAAAAAGTCATGGCGGTGATGCTTTTGGAAAAGTCCGTGTCCGATTGCGGTCCACGACAGTTCCGCCTCTTCGATCAGTGGCTGGATCGTGTGTCCAGTTGGGCGGAACACGATGCGCTGATCCATTACTTGATCGGTCCCATGATCGCCAACCAGCCGGCGCGTGCCCGTTTCGTCTTGCAATGGGCGCGCTCGCGCAACCGTTGGCGGCGTCGCGCTTCCGCGGTCGCCCTCATCCGCGGCGCCCGCCGGCGCATGTTCCACCAGGAGATTGCCCGCCTTTCCGAAATGCTCCTCGAGGACGAGGATGACATGGTGCAGAAGGGGCTGGGCTGGCTGCTGCGCGAGTATGCCAAGTTCGACCCCGCTCATGCGGTCAAATTGCTGATGAAGCTGCGTGCACGTTCGCCCCGGCTTGTGCTGCGTACCGCCTGCGAGACGCTGGAACCGAAAATCAAAGCCAAGGTGCTGGCTAAAGGAGCAGCCGGCCCGTAACAGCAATAAATACCGGTCCCAAACCAAAGTACGCACCGGTTCATCAGGAATTCTATGAATGAAACTCAGGTCTACCAAGTCCTCCTCTCTCAGCAAAGACAAATCCGCCAACTCACCCTGCATTTGGAAGCACTCAAGCGCATGATGTTTGAACACCGCCCGCCGTTCGTCCCGGCCTTCGAGCACCAACTCGGCGCCGTGGAATCCGCCGGCCTCCTGCGCCCCTCCGACCAGGCAATTCAAGAACTCGAGCGACTTTTGCCGGGTAAATCGTGATCGCGCTGCGCGCGGCCGGTGTTCGCGGGCCCGGCTCTTTCGTCACCTCGCCGACTCGCGAAAACTTCGCGCTGTCCGCTACAATGGAGATTCGCTCATGAACCTCTCCGCCATTCAGGCCGCCCTGCGCGAGCAGAAGATCGACGCGTGGCTCTTTTACGACCACCACCATCGCGACGGCATCGCGTATCGCGTCCTCGGCCTGCCCGAGCACCTGATGGTGACGCGCCGCTGGTATTACGTTGTGCCGGCCCAGGGCGAACCGCGCAAGCTGGTTCACCGCATTGAGGCCGGCCATCTCGATTCCCTGCCCGGCACCAAGCGCGAGTATTCCGGCTGGCAGGAACTGTTCGAAAACCTGAAGTCCATGCTGGCGCCGTACCGCACTATCGCCATGCAGTACTCGCCTAATAACATCGTGTTCACCGTCTCGCTCGTGGACGCCGGCACGGTGGAACTGGTGCGGAGCTTCGACAAGAACATTGTCAGCTCCGCCGACCTGGTCTCGCGCTTCGAAGCGACCTTCACCGACGAGCAGATCGAATCGCACTTTGCCGCCGGCAAGAAGGTCGACGCCATTACCGCCGCCGCCTTCCAGGAGATCGGGCGCCGCGTGCGCAACGGCGGCACCAACGAATTCGATATCCAGAAGTTCTTCGCGGAGGGTTTCCAGCGCGAGGATCTGGTGACCGACGACCTGCCCATCGTGGCCGTGAACTCCAACGCCAGCAATCCGCATTATGGTCCGTCGGCGGAGCATCATTCGGCGATTCGCGAAGGCGACCTTGTCCTGCTCGATGTCTGGGCCAAGCAGAACAAGCCCGGCGCTGTCTATTACGACATCACCTGGATGGGCTTTGTCGGCAAGGCAGCCTCGGACAAGCAGCGCGAGGTGTTCGAAGTGGTGAAGAAAGCGCGCGATGCCGGGGTCGAGAAGGTGAAGACGGCAATTTCCGCGGGGCAGAAAATTGCCGGATGGGAAGTGGACAAGGCGACGCGCGACGTGATTGAAAATGCCGGCTACGGGCGCTACTTCATCCATCGCACCGGCCACTCCATTGCCACCGAGGTCCACGGCAACGGCGCCAACATGGATAACCTGGAAATTCACGACGAGCGCCAGATCCTGCCCAACACCTGCTTTTCGGTGGAACCGGGAATTTATCTCCCCGATTTCGGCGTGCGCAGCGAAGTCAATGTGATGGTGCGCCAGGGCAAAGCCGACGTAACCGGCAAAATCCAGCGCGAGTTGGTGATCATCTGATGGCCGCCAGCAAACCCGATGTCGAGCGCTCCGGCTCCGTCGCCGAACCCAACACGGTGATGGCGGTGGTCGCGCCCGCACTCGGCTGGCTCATTCCGGGCGCCGGGCACCTGCTGCAAAAGCGCTGGATCCGCGGTCTGCTGCTGATGGTTTCGGTGCTCGCCATGTTCGTGATCGGCCTGCTGATGGAAGGCAAGCTCTACGCGCCGAACACGGGCGACATCCTCGACGTGCTAGGCTTCATCGGCGACGTCGGCGCCGGATCGCTCTACATCGTCAGCAAGGGACTCGATTACGGCACCGGCAACATCGCCCGCGCCACCGCCGATTACGGCACCAAGTACCTGATCGTAGCCGGGCTGCTCAACATCATCAGCGCGGTGGACGCTTACCACATCGCGATCGGGAAGAAGCAATGACCCTGCACCTGTCCCATTTCTCCGCCGCCCTGCTGTTCGCTGTTTTTGCCTCGATCGTGTTCGGCATCACCCAGCGCAACACGCCGCGCGAAATGGTGCGCTACGGCGCTTACTGCTTCAGCTTGTTTGTTGCGGGCGTGATCGCCGCCGGCTGGGCGATGTGGCTGTTGCGGCATTGACGAATTGCAGAATTGCGGAACCGCAGAATTGGGCAGTGAAATTCTTCGATTCTAATTCGGCATTCGGTCATCCTTCCCAAACAAAGGCGTCAAAGACCCGTTCGATGTGGTACCCCAGCCGCTTATAGAGTTCCACCGCCGATTTATTGGCCTCCGTTACCGTCAGCGAGAGCATGGAAAAACGGCGACGTTTCAGGTCCTGCAGGTTCGCCGCCAGCAGCGCCTCGCCCACTCCCTTGCCGCGATGTTCCGGCAACACACACACCTGCGTGATGTGGCCCACGTCGTTTTTCACCCGCGAGCACAGGATCAAACCCACCGGCGTGCGCGATGCGCGATGATACGCGACAAACGACGAACCGGCATCGAACTGCCCGCAGCCGGGAAAGCGCACGATGTTGTTCAGGAAGCGCAGCGAGCCGGCCACGGTGCGGTATTGGTCGTTGATCTCCGAATCGATGTGACCGCGGTACGCTGCCGTGATGACGGCTGCGGCCGACTGGTAATCCTGCTCGCTCCAGCGCCGGATCTCGAAGCCTCCGGGCGCGGCCGGCGGCTTGCCCTGCCCGTTCTTTCCGTTGGCGGCCACCGGCAATACCATGAACAATCGCGGGTGGCGGCGGAAACCGTCTTCCTGAAAGGGCCGCGCTACCGCGCCCGTCGGATGCATCAGCAGTTGCGCCTCGATGCGATGAATTCCCGGCGACTGCTGCAGCGTCTCGATCACATGCGCCAGCAGCCGCGTTTCCACCGGATGCTCCGAGGGCGTGCTATAGCGACCGTTGTCACCCTCGACAAACAAGTCACCGATCACTCCCTTGCTGCCCTCGTAGACGAAGAACGAATACCCACAGATGCGTCCCTTCTCCAGCGCGGCGTAACCCGGCAGGATGCGCGCGTCGATGTAGCGCAGGATCATCTCCGTCGAACTGCCGTAGTCCCACGCCAGCAGCTTGGACCACAGCTTCGCTTCTTCATCCAGCAGCGGACGAAGGTCGGCTGACGAAAAGTGCCTGAGGTCGAGGATCTCCACACTGCTATCCGGTAACGCTCGCTATTCCAAGCCGCATCCACCGCGGTTGCGCAACGTGGAAGTCTAGACGGGTAGCTGGAATCGCGCAAACCCGGGAACCGTTCCAGTCATGGGGAACTTTCATCGGGCATCTCGCCACGGAGGACACGGACAATTTGTCCGTCTGGTGTGTGACCTCGGTGGCTAAGGTCATTCGTCATGATGATGATGCACCGTTCCTGCCGAAACCCAGTAGATTTCCAGCTTCTGCGCCGCGAAACTGCCGACGTGCGATAGCCTGCGGCCCGCAAGAAACGCGTCCAGTTGCGGCTCCGAGCCGGAGCGCGCAATCAGCAGGTGGTCGGCGGCTGGAACCTCGCCGCGCTCATAACGCTTCACCGGCTGGTTGCGGTAGAAGTCGAGCCCGTACTCCGTCTCACGTGTGATGTTGAAGGCTGCGAGCTGCGGCCCGCTCGCACCGAGGCGCGCCAATTCCTCGGCCACTGGTCGCGACGATTGTGTTCGATCGACGAGAGGCGCGCTCAACCGCAGGACGAATGCCAGCCCGAGTACCACTGGAACCAGGGTCACGAAGCGCAAGACGCGCAAAACTTGCCAACGCAGCGTCAGCACCATGGCGAACGCAATTACGGCCGCCGCGATGCCGGCAATCGTAATCGCCAGCGCCGGCGGATGCGTCCGCACGATGAAGTACGGCGCCAGCAACGTGCCGCCCAGCAGCAGCCCGCAGATCACAGAGTGCGCAGCCAGCAGCCAGGCAGACGCGCGCTCCTGCGACCTTGCCCTCAGCCAGTCCGCCACCAGCAGCGCGCTCGGGGGAATCGACGGCAGAATGTATCCCGGCAGCTTCGATCGCGAGATGGTGAACACGGCGAGCGGAACCGCAATCCAGAGCAGCAGGAAGACGCGCCAGGCGCGTTCGCGGCCGGTGGAATGAAACCCCGGATCCCTCGCTGCGCTCGTCGTGACAAGCTCTGGATATGCGCCGCGACGCAGCTGGCGCAGCGCGTTTACTATCGCCGCAATCACGCACACCGTCCACGGCAACACGCCGAGTAGAAAAACCGGCAAGTAATACCAGTAGGGCTGCTGGTGGCGGTAAAGGTTGGTCCCGAAGCGCTCCAGGTTGTGTTGCAGAATGAATACCTGGAAGAATTGGTGCGTCGTCCGCTGCACTGCGAAGTACCATGGCAATGCGATGGCGAAGAACAGCAGCACGCCGGGAATCCACAGCGTCTTCGCGATGAGCCGGAAACCCGTGGCGCGGGTCTCCGAGGCGTGTTCGGGCCACGACCTGCCGCACAGAAACGCGAAAAGGACGATGGTTGCGCCTGACAGCGCGGGCGCTACTGGGCCTTTCGCCAGCGTTCCCAGCGCGATCATCGCGTAGAAACCAGCCAGCCAAAGCCTGTGCCCGGTTTCCCACCAGGCGAACCACGCCAGCATTCCGATTGTCATGGTCGCGGCCAAGGGCATGTCGGTAGACGCCCCGCGGCCAAATCCGATTACCGCTGCAAACGAGGCCGCAATCAGCGCCGCATCGAGTGCCGAATCCCGGAATCGCCGCATGTATCCGTAGATCACCGCAACCATTGCGGTTGCGAAAGCGGCAGAAGGAACGCGCGCCGCCCAGTCGCTTACCCCGAAAAGTTTGAAGGAGAAGATGGCGCTCCAGTAATACAGCGCCGGCTTTTCCAGCCACGGGACGCCGTTCAGCATGGGCGTGATCCAGTCGTGGCGGGCGAGCATCTCGCGTGCAATCTGGGCATAGCGCGGCTCGTCGGCGCCGACTAGCCCAAAGCTTCCCAAGCCGTAGAAAAAAAGGTAGGCGCAAAATCCTGCCAGCGTCGCTACTTCGCTCCACGCACGGCCTCGAGAGCGTCCTGGAGCAACGACACCCGCCTCGGTGAGGTGCTCGCCGCCTGCATCACTGGTCATTGCCACCATTTTAACCATGCATCGGTTCCCGGACGCATTTGCGAGCGCGCCAGAACGCATCCAAGTACCAGTGCCTGTTTCACTCGGGAGGTCGCGTGCGTAAACCCCTTTTTCGCGCCGTGTCAGTATTGTTTCTGCTGCTGGCTGCGACTGGAATCAGCAATGCCTACTCCGTGCTCACCCACGAACAGATCGTGGACCTGGTGTGGCTGGACCATATCCGCCCCATGCTGCTCAAGCGTTTTCCGGGGGCGAACGAAGAACAGTTGCGGCGCGCGCACGCCCACGCCTACGGCGGCTGCCTCATCCAGGACATGGGCTACTATCCTTTCGGCAACAAGCAGTTCAGTGACATCACGCATTACGTCCGCAGCGGCGATTTCATCATGTACCTGCTCAAGGACTCGCAGGACATCGATGAGTACGCGTTTGCCCTGGGAGCGCTCAGCCATTACGTCTCCGACGTGTGGGGACATCCGGCGGTGAACCAGGCGGTCGCCATCCGCTTTCCCAAACTACAGCGAAAGTACGGTTCCCTGGTTACCTATGCCGAGGACCCCAAGGAGCACATCCGGACCGAGTTCGGCTTTGACGTGGTGCAGGTGGCGAAGAACCGTTATACCTCCGATGCTTATCACGATTTCATCGGCTTTGAAGTGGCAAAACCGCTGCTGGAGCGCGCGTTCGTCGATACGTTCGGCCTCGAACTGACCGACATCTTCAACAATGAGGACCGCACCATTGGCAGCTACCGGCGGGCGGTTAGCAAAACGATCCCGACTTTGACCAAGGCCGCCCTGGTGACGCGGCGACAGCGCATGATGCAGGAAGATCCGACTTTGTCGAAGAAGAAATTCTTGTACTACCTATCGCGCTCTCAGTACGAGCGTGACTGGGGCGGCAATTACCAGCACATCGGGTTCGGCGCGCGCCTGGTCGCGTTCTTTGTCAAGCTGCTGCCCAAAGTCTGGTGGCTCCGGGCGGCCAAGATCACCGATCCCACCCCGGAAACCGAGAACCTGTACCTGAAGAGCGTGGGTGACACCGTGGAGCACATGATCGCCGCTCTTAAGGATGCGCAAGCGGGCAAGCTGCACCTGGAAAATCGCGATTTCGACACTGGCAAGCCGACCACGCCGGGCGAGTACTCCCTTACCGATGGGGCATACGCGATGCTGGTGCACAAGCTCGCAGCGCGAAATTTTGACCATTTAACTCCGGACCTGCGGGCGAACATCCTCCAATTCTATGGTGACCTCAGTGCACCTCTGGACACGAAGCGGCGGCCTGATGATTGGAAGGAGCTGCTGGTGAATCTGCAGAAGCTAAAGACGGCGGAGGCGGGGCAGAACCACTAGCTGTCAACTATCAGCTGTCAGCTATTAGCAAAGAGGCACGAGTACCGCACGCGCACGAAATAGATCAGGTCTGTTCGTCAATTCGACTTAGTTTAGTGTCTGAACCGCTCGTTCTCCGTTGCAGCCGCAGTTGTGCCAGAATGCGTTCGGCGGCAACCGAGACGGGGCCTTCGAGGGCACAGCCGCTGGCGCAAAAGTGCCCGCCGCCGCCAAAGCGTGAAGCGACGTTGGAAACATCCACTGCGCCTTTGCTGCGCAGGCTGACCCGCCATCGCCGGTCGGCCAGCTCACGAAAGAAGACCGCCACCTCGACGCCCTCAATTCCAAGCGCGTAGTTCACCAGCCCTTCGCAGTCTTCGTCGCGGGCGCCGCAACGCTCCATCTGCTCACGATTCACCGCCATCCATGCCAGGTCGGAATCGCGGTGCAGACCGGAAAGGGCGGCCCCGAGCAGGCGCATCTTCGATGTCGGCATGGAAAAATAAACGTTTTGCGCGATGCGGGCCGGATCGGCGCCGGCGCGCACCAGTTCCTGGGCCAGCACGAATGTCCGCTCGCTGGTGCCGACGAAGCAAAACGCGCCGGTATCGGTGAGCACAGCGGTGTACAGGCAAGTGGCGACGTTGGGACAGATGGGAACTCCGGCTTCCTGGGCCAGCCGGTAGATCATCTCGGCGGTGGCGCAGGCGCTGGGATCGATCCAGTTGATGTTCGCGAACGGCCTTCCGCTAATGTGGTGGTCAATGTTGATCAGGAACTGCGTCTCCAGACCCTGTAAGGCAGTGCGCTGGATGCTGTCGCACTCCAGGACAATGGCGGCTTCGAAGTGGCCGTTGATGCTCTTCGCGTTGATGACCGCGTCGGCGAACGGAAGCGGCCGATAGATGTGCGGGACGGCGCCGTTGAGCACGACCTCAGCCTGCTTGCCCATGCGCTTAAGGATTTCGCAGCAAGCGAGCACGGAGCCGATCGCGTCACCGTCGGGACGCGCATGGGAGGTGAGGACAAAGCGGTTCCGCCGTCCGATTTCCTGCAGAATCGCGTTGAGCGTGTCTCCCATCTCTTCTCTGAAGAGAAAATTGCGACTTTCCGGTTGTTCCGCACACGGCGCGTCATTGGCTCCGCTTCTTCACGCGCCGCAGTAGCTCGTCAATTCTAGTCTCGTACTGTTGCGACCTGTCCAGATGAAAAAACAAATCGGGCGCATGACGAATCCTTAAACGGTCCAAAAGCTGGCGGCGAATGTAACTGCGGGCTGCGTTAAGCCCGAGCAGCGTCTGCTCAATTTCCTTGTCGTCCCCCGAGACGCTGACGGAAATGTGCGCGGCCTTGCCGTCGGGCGACATCTTGACCTCGGTGACGGTGGCCAGGCCGATGCGCGGGTCGGTGAGTTCGCCCTCGATCATGGCGGAGATTTCCTCGCGAAGGGTTTCCCCGAGACGGTCATAGTGATGTTGGGCGTTGCGTCTTTCCATAAAGCAGCTTTCAGCCATCAGCTATCAGCATTCAGCCGTTTACTTTCAGCGTGTTGCCGAAGGCTGACCGCTAGAAGTATTCGATGAAAGAATCGGTGACTTCCGCTCCCGCGTTATTGGCAATTCTTGTGGCGGAGCGCTCCACGTTCTCCAGCAGGCCGCGGAGGTAATCGCGTGAGCTGGAGATGCTGACCACGCCGATGGTGGCGCGCTGCCAAAGATCGTTTTGCTCCAATTCTGCCACCGCGACATTGAAACCGGCGCGCAGCCTGTCCTTGAGACTGCGCACAACCTGACGCTTGTCCTTGAGGGAGTGCGCGGCTTCGATGCGAAGCTCGAGAGTTAGAAATGCAATCACGGTTCGTGGCGACCGCGATCGGGACCGGGCCGTCGCGTAACGATCCTGAAAAGCAGATTCCTCGGGGCTAAAGCCCCTCGGAATGAAAAACATCAAGGGCTGCGAGTGGCACGGCTAAACTCGTGCCCTACCCGATCTGGTCTCGATACAAAACTATGCCGTCAGTTCGGCGGCGACGCGTTCGGTGGCGAACGCCTCGATCACGTCCCCGACCTTGACGTCGCCGTAATTCTGAATCGAGATGCCGCACTCCAGGCCATTGCGCACTTCGCTGACATCTTCCTTGAAGCGACGCAGCGAGGAAACCTTGCCCTTGAAGACGACCACGTTGTCGCGCAGCAGCCGGACTTCGGAGTCGCGCTTGATGATGCCGTCCTGGACATAGCATCCGGCAACCGTGCCCACCTTCGGAATCCGGAAGGTGTCGCGGACTTCGGCCCGGCCCTGGTAGGTCTCCTTGATGACCGGCTCCAGTAATCCGGTGATCGCCTTGCGGATCTCGTCCTGCAGTTCGTAAATGATGGAGTGCAGGCGGATGTCCACCTTGTCCTGCTCGGCCAGTTCGGCCGCCTTTCGCTCCGGCCGGACGTTGAAGCCGATGATGATGGCATTCGACGCGGAGGCCAGCAGCACGTCGGTTTCGGTGATGGCGCCGACGCCACTGTGCAGAATCTTGACCTTGACCTTGTCGGTCGACTGCTTGGTCAGAAGGTCGCCCAGCACTTCGACGGAGCCCTGGACGTCCGCCTTGAGGATGACGTTCAGTTCCTTCATGCCTGCAGTCTTGAGCTGTTCGGCGAGGCCCTCCAGCGAAACCCGCGAGCTCTTCGCCAGCGTCGCTTCACGCGCCTTCTGCTCGCGGTAATCGGAGATGCCGCGCGCTTTTTCGCGGTCGGCAACGACCACAAACTGGTCGCCCGCCTGCGGCAAGCCTTCCAGTCCCAGCAGTTCAACCGGCGTGGAAGGCGGGGCCTCTTCGAGCGCCTGGCCGTGCTCGTCGAACATGGCGCGCACTTTGCCGAAGGTGTTGCCCACCACGAAATTGTCGCCGGTGTGCAAAGTGCCATCCGCCACCAGCACGGTGGCAACGCTGCCGCGGCCGCGGTCGAGCTTGGCTTCCAGAACGGTGCCGGTCGCGGTGCGCTCAGGGTTGGCCTTCAGTTCCTGCAGGTCGGCAACCAGGCAGATCATCTCCATGAGCAGGTTCAGGTTCTTCTTCTGCTTGGCGGAGACGTCGACGAACACGGTGGTGCCGCCCCAATCTTCCGGCATCAGGCCGCGGTCGGCGAGTTGCTTCTTGACGCGCTCGGGCAGCGCGTCCGGTTTGTCGATTTTATTCACGGCGACAACGATCGGAACTTCGGCGGCTTTGGCGTGATCGATGGCCTCCAGCGTCTGCGGCATAACGCCGTCATCGGCGGCGACCACCAGCACCACGATGTCAGTAACCTTGGCGCCGCGGGCGCGCATGCGGGTAAATGCTTCGTGGCCAGGAGTGTCGATGAAGACGATCTGGCGGCCAAATGCGGGCGAGTTGCTGTCGGCGATGGTGACCTTGTAGGCGCCGATGTGCTGCGTAATGCCGCCGGCTTCACCTTCGGCGACGTTGGCGTGGCGGATGGAATCCAGCAGCGTGGTCTTGCCGTGATCGACGTGGCCCATGATGGTGACCACGGGAGGACGGGACACGGCGCCCACTCCGCCTTCTTCGCCGGTGGCGGCTTCGGCCTGAACGATATCCTGAGCCGCCTGCTGCTCAAAGGTGATGACGTTGGTATCGGCGCCGAACTGGCGGGCCATGTCGCCGGCGAGGTTGGCGTCCAGAGTCTGGTTCACGGTGGCGAACACCCCGCGCGCCAGCAGCCGGGTAATCAGGTCCTTGGCGCGAATGCCGAGCTTCTCCGCCAGGTCCTTGACGCTGATGCCCTCGGTGATGGTGATCTGGCGCGTGATCGGCAGCGGCTCATTGGAAATGGTAAGCCGCGGCGGCGGAACGAAGCCCTTCATCGGGCCTTCCTTCACGCCACGAGGAACATAGCGCTGACCGGGACGTCGCGAAGGCGCTGGACGGCCGGGCGGACGCCCGGACGGCGCTCCCGGGGGCGCAGCGCCAGGTCCGACGCCGAGCGGACGTGCTCCCGTTGGAGAGGAGCGCGTGGGATGCATCGGGCGTCGCTCGCCCGGACGCAGCGGCGGACGCGAGCCCGGCGCGGCTGGGCGGGGACGCTGAAAAATCGGTTGACCGGGCACCGGGCGGCCGGGAGCAGGGCGCGGTACGTTGGCCGCGGGCCGTGCGGCTTGTGGCGGCGCGGTATAGACCGGACGCGGACCGGTCTGCGGAACAATGACGCGGCGTGTTGGCTCAGCGGGCGGCTTGTGCTGCGCGGGCGGCGGCGGTGCGGCGTGCACGTGCGGAGCCTGTGCTGCAGGCGGCGCAGTCGAAGGAACGCTTACAGTGGGTGTGGACACGGATGCAGCAGGCCTTTCCAATTCAGGGACGGGCTCGGACGAGATTTCAGGGACTTCGATCTGGGGCTCCGCTTCAGCAACCGGCGGCGGCTCCGGAACTCGATACACGGGGCGCACCGGGGCCTCGACGGGCTTGACCAGGCGCGGGGGCGCAGCGGCGGGCTCGGGCGGCGCGGCTGGCTTGGGGGGAGGCGGAACCGCGACCGGCGCCTTGGCAGCCGGAGTTTGAATCGCGGGCTTCGGCGCTTCTGGAGGACGCGGCGGCATCGCGGTCGGACGTGGCGCGGCGGGCGTTGCCGCAGCCTGCTGCTTGTGCTGCAGTGCCTTTAGTACGTCCCCAGGCTTGGAAATGTGCGAAAGGTCGATCTTGGGCTTGAATTCATCCGGCTTGGCGCGCGCAGGACGCGCAGCGCCGCCGTGGCCGTCGCTTTCGCCCTGGAAGTGCTGGCGCACTTTTTCGGCTTCTTCGACGCTGATGGAACTGGAATGGGTTTTCTTTTCGGTGACGCCAACCTTCGGCAGAACATCGAGAATCGCCTTGCTCTTGACTTCCAGTTCCCTGGCCAGATCGTTGATTCGAATCTTAGAGGTGTCTACCATCCGAGCTTCTTTTTCCTCCGTGTGCCGCGCTATGTCTTCATAGCTACCTCACGGTTTGAAGTTATGGCCGTTGGCCGTTGGTCGTTAGCGACTTTGGAGTCAAACCTGCGACGACCAACGACCGCCGACGTTGTTACTTTTCCTCCGGCGGGATTTTCTCCTCATCCGGATGCGTTTCATGGGTCGTTACTTCAGCTTCGTCAGCCGGGGGCGCGTTCTCCGCACCGCTGACGACTTCGGCTTCCAGGTTCTGACCTTCTTCCACCAGCTCGCCTACACTTTGCGGCGCCATATCGGAGAGCTGCGACAACCCTTCGCTGTCGCCGGACTGGCCGGCGGAATCGGCTCCGACATCGTCAGGCGGCATGGAACCCGCATCAGCAGCGACCGGCTCGTCCTCAGCAACATCGAGGTTCGGCGTCGCAGCGGGGGTCTCCCCCGCCTCCAAGCTGGAAAAATAATTATTGACCGCAATGCTAATTTTTTCCACTGTCTTGGGGCCGATACCAGGAATTGCTTCCAGCTGTTCCGGCGTCATGTCGGCCAACTGCTCGACCGTGGTAATGCCGCCGGCGGTCAGCTTTTCCACCAGCGCTTCGCCAAGGTCCGGCACGCTGGCCAGTGGCGTAGCCTGGTTTCCCACCAGCGCCGTCATCTGCTGCTCGACTTCCTGCCGCTTCTCTTCCTCGCTCTTGATGTCGATCTTCCAGCCCAGGAGCTTGGCGGCCAGGCGGACATTCTGCCCTTTCTTGCCTATCGCGAGAGAGAGCTGACTGTCGTCCACGACGACTTCGAGGTGCTTTTCCATCGGGTCGATCACAGTGACGCGGCTGACCTTCGCAGGTTGCAGCGCCTTCTCCGCAAACGTTACCGGATCTTCGTGGTACTCGATAATGTCG
>DASSIZ010000141.1 GCA_035691485.1 Terriglobales bacterium | reverse complement strand
GAATTTGCTTTTAGCGGTACTTCTGGGCGTCGTCGGAATCCGGACGGGACCCAAGGATCTGCTCTCGAATGCAATGCTTCAGGCGTTCAATGACGCTTCCCACCCCCTTGGCGCCCAGTCCGATGGCCGGCAGAGAGGCGATTTCCTTGGTGCTCATTCCTTGCCGGAAGTACAGCCAGAAAATCATGCGGTCGCGTTTTTGATCAGGCCCGGTCAAACTACGCTTCAGGTGTTCATCGATTTCATTCAATAATACTCCGAAAGCGATTTTCTCCTGGCTTCCAACCGCCTCGTTCCCGGCCTCGGGGTCGACATCGCTGGTGGAAACCTGAGGTCTGTCGCCGCCGAAAAACTGACTATGGACGTGTTTGAAATGGTCGTGAGTGGCATTGGCGGCCGTCTTCTTGAGATATCCCAAAATAGCTTCGGGATGCTGGACGGCAAAGTTCCGCAGGAGGCGGCAGCCGTCTTCCCAAAGTTTGAGGTAAGTTACTTGGACCAGGTCCTCCACCAGGGACCGAGAAGGCTCGCCCCACAGGGAGGCTGTGCGGATAATGGTGAGGGCGATGGGTTTTCCGACCCGGGAAACGAACTCCTCCCATGCCTCGTCATCACGAGTGCCGGCGCAGAGACAGACGACATCTTTCAGGGGCAGAGACGAATATCGCGTCGATCCAGGGGTGCTTGACATCTTGGAGTCGCCGAAAGGCAACGCCGTACTCATGCCCTTATACTCGGTTTGTGCCATTGCCAATTCCTGCTTTGAGATGCGCGAGGGTTTTGCGATCATCCCCACCTCGCTGGTGAATTGTGGTGATCCACGCCAGCGTCGACCGGCAGGGCGGGCCTACTGACTCGAAACTCTTGCGGCATGCCCCGGCTTCCACTAGAATTTCGCCTAAATCGCCGCCCGACCACCGGCCCACGTGCAAGCTAGGCGGCGCCACTCAAAATCGTCCTTAGCGGCTCGTTAATAATTTCCAGGTAAATTCCAAGGCAGTTCCAAAGATCGTCATGCCCCCGAAAACAAAGGTCTTGTACGAATTTGGAAAATTCCGCTGTGACCCCCGGGAACATCTCCTCCTGAGCGAGGGCAAGCCGGTTTCGCTGTCGCCGAAGTCGTTCGAGATCCTGGTCGCACTGATTCAGAGCAATGGCCGGTTGCTGACCAAGGACGAACTCATGCAGCAGGTGTGGCCTGACAGCTTTGTGGAAGAGGCCAACCTGACGGTCAATATCTCGGCCCTGCGCAAAGTGCTGGGCGAAACTCCTGGAGGGCAGCGATATATCGAGACTGTACCCAAGCGGGGATACCGTTTTATAGCGGCGGTCACGGAGCGTAAGGACGAGAGCAATCCCATCCCATCGATGCAGCCCTCCGGTGTTGAGCAGGAAGACCCGTTGCTCGCAGTTGCGACTGCAACCACCTCGCCGGCCCGGTCTCCTCGCTGGTGGCCGGCGGCGGCCGGGCTGCTGCTGGTAGCGATCCTCCTCTCCGTGGTCTTTGTCTCCCGCCGTCAACCCAAGCTCACCGACAAAGACACGGTCGTACTGGCCGACTTCGCCAACCACGCCGGCGATCCCGTCTTCGACGGCGCATTGCGGCAGGGGCTTGCCTCGCAACTGGAGCAATCGCCGTTCTTGAATCTGCTATCCGACGAGCACATCGCGCAGACCTTATCTCTCATGGCCCGGCCCAAGGACTCCCGCCTGACCCACGAACTAGCCCGCGAAGTTTGCCAGCGCACGGCAAGCGCAGCGGTTCTGGATGGGACGATCGCGCAAGTCGGCACGCAGTACCTGCTGACCCTGAAAGCGATCAACTGCTCAAACGGGGAATCGCTGGGGAGCGCGGAGGCGCGGGCCTCTGACAAGAACCATGTGCTCGACGCCTTGGGAAAGGTGGCTTCGGAAATCCGTAATAAGCTGGGCGAGTCTCTGGCCTCGGTGCAGAAGTATGACGCCCCACCGGAAAAGGTAACCACAGCATCGCTGGAGGCGCTCAAAGCCTACAGCCTCGCGTATCACGCCATGATCGTAAAGAGCGATTGGGCAGCCGCGATCCCGTTGTTCCAGCAGGCGATCAGCCTGGACCCGAATTTCGCCATGGCCCACGCCAGGCTGGGGACCAGCTATTCCAACCTTAACGAGACGGTCCGTGCAGCGGAAAGTGTCCGCCGAGCGTATGAACTGCGAGAACGCGTCAGCGAGCGGGAAAAGCTCTACATTGCCTCGCACTACGAACTTTTCGTCACCGGAAATCTGGAAGCAGCCCGCAAGGTCTACGAATTGGCCGCGCAAACTTACCCACGCGAAGCTCCGCTCAACAATCTGGGCCTCATCTACAGCCAACTGGGCGACTTCGAAAAAGCACTGGCTGCGCATGAAAACGTCTTGAGAGTGAGCGCAGGAACCGGAAACAGGTACGCGAATCTCGTAAGCGGGTATCTGCAACTCAACCGTCTGGACGACGCCAAAGCTGCGGCGCGGGAGGCGCGCGCTCACAATATTGACTCACCGGAGATTCACCTCAACCTCTATTGGGTTGCTTTTGTTCAGCACGACGCGGCGGGGATGGAGCGGGAGGCGGCGGAACTGATGGGCAAGCCGGGATACGAAGACCAAATGCTCAACCATGAATCGGACACAGCCCTTTATTTCGGGCAGCTTGCGAAGGCTCGTGTACTGACCCGGCGTGCCGTCGAGTCCGCCCAGAGAGGGGATGAAAAAGAGGCAGTAGCGCTCTACCGGGCGGAAGGCGCGATACGCGAGGCGCTGGTGGGTAATATGGATTTGGCGAAACAGCAGGCGAAAGCGGCGCTCGCGCTCTCCAACGCCAGGGACGTGGAGGCTCTGTCGGCTATCGCGCTGGAAATGGCGGGCGATTCCGCCCAGGCCATGCGCCTGGCAAGCAATTTGGGAAGGCGCTTTCCGGAAGACACGATTGTGCAATCCAACTACTTGCCTGCGATCCATGCCGCCGCTTTGCTTCGGGGCGGCGATGGCCTCAAGGCCAGCAAGACCCTCGCGGTAGCGCCTTACGAACTCGGGGGTAACCTTGAGACCCTGATTTTCGTTCTTTACCCGGTTTACTTGCGCGGCGGGGCGTATCTGGCAGCCAAGCAAGGCGCCGCTGCTGCCGCCGAGTTTCGGAAGATTCTCGATCACCCCGGCGTCGTCCGGAGTGAGCCCATCGGCGCACTCGCGCACTTGGGACTGGGCAGGGCCTACGTTCTGTCAGGAGACCAGGGCAAGGCCAGGAGCGCCTACAAAGACTTCCTAACGCTTTGGAAAGACGCCGACCCTGACATCCCCCTCCTGAAGCAAGCCAAAGCAGAATTCGTGAACCTGCACTGACTAACGGGATTGGCAGACTGAACGACGGAAACTGAGCGACTGACAGAAGCGACTGACTCCACCGCTACACATAAACTTCGGTCTTGGCGGAAGCGTGTCGGAGTCGAACCGACCCTCGGCAGCGCGAAGCTGTCGAGCACTGGTTTTGAAGACCAGGAGGATCACCGGACCCCATTCGCTTCCCTTGCGTGCAGGCGCTTTGCAGCGAGAATGGTCGTCCGCTTCGAGTGTAACCCGCGCGAGCGCGGCCTACAAAGTTGCCGGTGACGGGAGTTAGCTCGGCAAGCCTAACCCCCAGCCCCTAGTTTCCCCGCCTCTAGAAGGTGAACTTCGCCGCCAGCTGAATTCCGCGTGGCCCACCGCCTCCCAGGAATGGATTGCCGACCCCAACGTCGCCGGTGGCGGTGAGTTGGTAGGCGCCATTGCCCACCTCGCGCGTGCCGGCATTGCGGAAGCCGCATCCGCAACTGTTGAACGGATTGACGTTCGACGCCGGATCGGCGATGAACGCAGGCAGCAGCGGGCTGGAAAAATTCGGGTGGTTCAGGATGTTGAAGAACTCTACCCGGAACTGCATCGTCACTCTTTCGGTGATGGCGGTGTTCTTGTAAAGGGCCACGTCCCACTGCCGGTAAGGCGGGCCAACCAGCGCATTGCGTCCCAGGTTTCCGAAGTGGCGCGTCCCCGGCAGGCAGTCGGATGCAAAGCCCGACGATGATCCAGGCGCGACCGTGCACGGCATGGCAAACGCACTGAGGTCCAGGAAATTGCCCGGATGATGGTAGTCGTACTTGATCGGTCCCACCACATCCGGCCGGTCATATCCCTCCGCGCTCCCGCTGAAATCGTCCTCGGCATTGAAGTTCAGGGTAAAGGGCTGGCCCGTCTGCAGGGTCACCGTGCTGTCCAGGCCCCATCCGTTCTTCAGCCGCTGCATGTGTCCGCCCATGTTCGGCAGTTCGTAGGCCACGATCCAGGTGAACCGCTTGGAGATGTTGAAATTGGATGGACCATATTCACGTTGCGGGTTGGTGCTGTCCTGCGGCTGCGCCGCATTGACCACGAAATCCTCCCCGTCGCTGGAGCTGTCCAGCGATTTCGACCAGACAAAGTTTAGGTTCGAAGTGAGCCCGTGCCACGAACTCACCCGCAAGCTGGTTTGCAGCGAGTTGTAATTCGACTTTCCGGTGGACTTCTGCTGGAAAATATAGAAGGCGCCCACTCCGCCGCTCCCGAAAACACGTGGCGCTCCGAAGTCAGCAATGGTCGCCCCGGGGTCGGCGGTGCAGGGCTGGCCGATCTGCGACACGGGTGTATTGGGACAATCCGCGGCAAAAATCGCCTGCGGCGTGGGCTGGTTGATGTCATAGAAGCGGAACAGCCGGTGCCCTTGCGATCCCACGTAGCCAACCTGCAGCACGACGTTGTTGCTGAGTTGCTGCTGAATGTTGATGTTGTAATTCTCCATGTAGGGGGTCTTGATGTGCGGATCGACGGCGAAAATATCGCACTCCACCACGCTGCAGTCAGACGGGCCGTACAGCGGCACGCCCGGAGTGATGGTGGCTGACGCCGGATTGAGCGCCGCTCCCGTGATCGGTCGCAGCCCAAAGTTCCCATAGGCCGGCCCGGGCGCGTAGAACGCCGGGTAGGGAAGGTGCCCCAGGAAAATGTCCTGGGAGAAGGCGTCAAAGAACACGCCGAACCCGGCGCGCACCACGGTTTTTCCCTTGCCGGTCACGTCCCAGGCAATCCCGGCCCGAGGCGAGAAATTCTTGTAATCCGGCTGGTACAACCGCTTGAGCCCGGCACTGCCGACTTGCTGCAGCGTCCCAGTGCCGGTGTCGGTGGCCGCGTCAAAGTTGCTCACAATGAAGTTTGCGAACAGGTTGTTCTTTTCCGCGACTACGCCGCTGTAGTCCCAGCGCAAACCGTAGTTCAATGTCACCCGAGGGCTTACCCGGAATCCGTCCTGCACGTACGCGCCAAAGTTGTTCTCGTAGGTGTGACGTCGTGAGTTGCCGGAGTACTGCAGGCTGCCGAAGCCGCCGGGGGACGGCGTGCCGGCCAGGAAACTGCTCAAGTTGGAGAACTTCATTCTCCCGCGGAAATACTTGTTGAAGAATTGTTCGATGCTGGTGCGACGGTACTCAAATCCGATCTTCAGGTCGTGCTTGCCGACCTTCCAGGAAAAGTTCTCGATCGCCTGAATATTTGTGTCCACGCGCTGTCTGGGGTCGCCGGACGTAGCGCCCGGCTGCGCAAAAAAGCTGCTGGCTCCGCTCGGCGTCACCGAAACCAGCGTTATCGGCAGGCCGGAGTTATGCGCTCCAAGTCCGGAGCAGTCCGCCAGCGAGCTGGCTGCGCACAACCCGATGGAACTCGGCTGAAATTTCTCGTCTTCAGGGAAGAAGCCCTCGGCAAAACGGTTCCATCCGTAGCGCAGTTCGTTCACCTTGTTGGTTCCAAACGTGTGCACGTATGACAGCGAAACCAGCTGCACCCGCGTCGGCGTCACCGTGTTGAAGCCCGGCAATTGTCCCCCGGAGGCGGTGAGCGCGAGCGGAAACGACTGCGTGCTGTCGCCGAAGAAGTAGCGCCCGGTCAGGATATTGTTGCTGTTGAAGCTGTGGTCGATCTTGGCGATCATGCTGCTCAGGTTGTTGTAAGACGGCGTGATCAAGGAGGCGTTGGGCCCGTTCGGGCAACCTACGTCCTCTCCGCTGCCAGGCGCCGACGGTGTGCCAAACGTTCCGGGAATGTTGGGGGCGGGCCAGAATTTCAGCATCGCGGCGGTGACCGGGTTGGCGGGACCATTAGCCAGAATGTCGGCCCTGACTTGCGCCGGATCGGGGACACAGGCCAGGGTGACGGTTCCTACCCGTTCGCGCTGGCCTTCGTAATTGAAGAAGAAGAACGTCTTGTTCTCCACGATCGGTCCGCCCAGCGAACCGCCGAACTGGTTGTTGTGGAACGGCGCCTGCGGCTGGCCTTTCGTGTTGAAATAATTGCGCGCGTCCAGCGCGTTGTTTCGGAAGTACTCGAGCGCGGTCCCGTGCAGGGTATTGGTGCCGCTCTTGGTCACGATATTGACGGTCGCGCCCGCGTTGCGTCCGTATTCGGCCTCGAAGTTCGACAATACTCGCAACTCGGCGACGGCATCGATCGGCAAAATGGTCGCCGGCGTGCCAAATACTCCCGCCTCATTGATTGCCGGGTCGTTGCGATAGCCGTCGTTCATGTCGGTGCCGTCGAGCAGGAAATTGTTGGAGCGCCCGCGGGCCCCGTTCATGGAAAACACGCCGAAAGAGCCCGGCGAGTCCGTGATCTGGTCCGGCGAGCCGGCGATTCCCGGCGTCAGGAAGATCAGCTTCGTATAATCGCGCCCGTTCACCGGCAGTTCTTTGACGTCATTCGCTACCAGGGTTCCGCCGATGGTGTTGGTTGTGGTCTCGACTTGCGGTAGCGACGTGCCGGAAACTTCAACACGTTCACTCACTGCGCCGAGCTTCAGTTGCGCATCGACTCGGCGCTCGCTGGCAACGCTGACGTCGACCCGCGTAACCCAGGCCTGAAATCCTGCCTGCGAAACTGTGACCTCATAGGTTCCGATGGGCAGTTCAGGAATGCTGTAGGTGCCGTCGCTGGTGGTCTGGGTGTTGCGTTGCAGCCCGGTGGCGATGTTGCGCGCTGCCACGCTCGCTCCCGAGAGCACCGCGCCCGAAGCATCGGTAACGTTTCCCAGGATTGTTCCTCGGAAAGTCTGCGCCGACATCGATGTCACCGCGATCACTAGCAATACCAGCGTGAGTCGCAACTTCATGTTGTCTTCTCCTTGCCAAAACAAGTTGAGCACGCGCCCCGCTCGCCCTGCGACACGAGTTCGGTCTTGCCTTCCGGAGCGTTCGCAACGCAAGACTAATCATCCCTGTGTCCGCGGGATTATTCACTTCCTTGTTTAGCGTGGTCAAGTTGTTGTCGGCGGGCCAGCCGCCGCAAAAAACCAATTGCCGCGATACATGAAATGGTTCCTGCGCCAATGGCAGCTTGAATGACGCCAGAAGCCGCATATAATCGCGCCTCAAGCGCATGCACATCCTGCGACGGCCCCGCTTTTCCGAGAGCGACACCCTGCTGCGCTTCAGCCTGCTGGCGGTGATTGCCGCCTACGCCCAGACCATTCGATTCGGTTTCGTCTACGACGACTTCGGCCTGATCACCCTCAATCCCTGGCTCCAGTCCTGGTCGGGTCTGAAGCTGATCTTCACCCAGCACTCTTCCGCTTATCTCGACATCTACATGCCCGCCCGTCATTACCGGCCCATTTACCTGGCGTGGCTCTGGATGGTGCAGAACGTACTTGGACCCGCTCCCGGTTGGTTTCACCTGGCGGCCGTGCTCACCCACGTCACCGCCGTTTTGCTTGCCTATCAGCTTGCCAAGGTCTTGTTGCAGGACGAAACCGGCGCGGCCATCGCCGCCTTGTTCTTTGCGGTGCATCCGTGCAAGGTAGAGAGCGTTGCCTGGATCTCCGGGGCTTCCGAGGCGGTGCAGGCGGTCTTGGTCTTCGCCACGCTGCTGGCCTATGTTCGCGCGCGCACGGTGTTCGGACCGCGCTGGCCCTGGCTGGTTCTGTCGGCTTCCTGTTTTGCCGCTGCTTTGTTGACCAAGGAAACCTCTCTGGTAGTGCCCTTCATTGTCATCGCCTACGAAGTCTGGATTGCCGGCAATCAAGAGGCGCGCGCCGCGCGACGGTTTCTTCCCGTGGCCGTGTTCGTCGCCGTGGTGGCCGCTTACATCGTGCTGCGCACCGCCGTGCTGCACGGCGCCGGGGATACCGCGATTCCGAGATCGTTTGCGCGCGTACTGTTCACCGCGCCCTTGGCGTTCTGGTTGTTTGTCCGGCAAATCGTGTTCCCCTACCGGCTCAGCGCGTTTTACCCGCTGCTCGACATTACCCATTTCTCGATGGCATACGTGTTTCTTCCCGCCGCCGCGCTGCTCATCGCCGCGGTCCTGTACTGGCGTTGGTCGCGTCATTCGCCGGTATTGAAATTTGCCGCCGCTTGGTTCGCCCTCACCCTGCTTCCCATCGTCGGCGAGTTCAGCTGGATACAACTGCACGACCGGCACCTCTACCTTCCCTCCTTCGGGATCGCGCTGATGGTCGCGGTTGGCTTACGGCGTCTGGCTGCATGGGCGGGCTGGCCGGAACATGCGCCCGCAATTGCTGCCGTGATCCTGGCGGTAGTCGCGGCTGTCATTTCTGCCCGCGAGACGCGGGTCTGGGACAATGAACTCTCGGTCTTCGAACGCGCCTACTCGGTTGCTCCCGGCAATCCTGACGCCGTCACCACTCTGGCCGATGCCTACGCCGCCGCGGGTTCGCCTGACAAGGCGGCGGCCACGCTGCAGGCAGCCGTGCAGCGCTACCCGAAATCGGTTCTGCTCAACAGCGCTCTCGCCCGCCAGTTTTACTCCCGCGGCGAGTACGAATCGGCGCGGCCTTACTTGATGCGCGTGGTCTCCATGGGAGCCGATAACAACATTCGCTCCACCGCGTTGTACGAACTCGGGATGATCGAGTGGAAGGATGGAAATCGCGAACTTGCGCAACAGCACGTGCGCGAAGCCATCCGCTTGGCGCCGCATATTGACGGCTATCATCGCGTATTAGCCACTATGCAGCGCGCCAGCGCAGTCAAAGCGGACAGGACCAACCACTAGCCTCTCCGTTCCGAACAGATGAACTGCGGGTGCCCACTCAACACGCTCTGGCTTGAGGGAGAATCACCGTTCGGTGTGGCGTATAATCCGCGCCGCCATGCACTATCGAGCCATCGGCAAAGTTGCCTGCCCTCACTGTCACAATGCTTGGGTAATCGATACAGACAGCAGTGAGCCGGGATTTATCGACGCGAAAAGCGAAGCGGAAGCGGCCGAGAGGTTCCGGTTAATCCATCGGCTCTGCCCAACCTGTTTAAAGACCGGAACCCCGGTCGCAGTAGCGTTTGACGGCTACATCCGCGTCGAAAGCCGGAGTGGCTTTCCGAACAAGTGACGTCGGCCGCTTTGATGCAATGGCATTGCTACAGCCCGAGCATGCCCTTTTTCAAATCTTCATTTGGCGGCTTCGGCCCCAGCCACACCGACAACAGCATTGGGCCGAAGGCGGGAGCGGCAATCGTCACCTTCTCCTTGCCGTTGATGACGAGGGTCGTGCCGCCGCCGGGGACGCAAGTGAAGACCATTTGGTCGCCTTCCTTGACCGCTTCGAGCGCGCCGAGCAATCGGTCGATGTCGGCCTTGAGGGCCTTCCTTGCCTCCGGTGCATTGTTGTTGAACGATTGGTCGAAGGCATCCGCCATCTGGTTCTTGCTGGCGCCGTGCAAAAACTGCATCACGATCCGCTTCGGTACCTCGGCCTTGATGATGGCATCCGCATCAGCCGACTTCTGCTCAACATAGAGCCCCGCAACGTAGACCTTCACTACGAACTTCTTTCGCACTCCCAATCCATTGAGCACCAGGCTTCTGTCCCCGACCTGTACCGTGTCCGGCAGGGTCACTCCGGCCAGCGTGCCGGCGTATACATCGACGATCGATGCCACTGCGAACACAAGAACGGCAAGCGATTTGGCGAGTCTGTGCATCAGGACCTCCCGTGCCATCTGCAATTTCAGATCTTCTGTTCCGCCTGGCGCAACGCGGCAGTTTCGGCTCGATCCCCATCCGCACTTTGAAAGTCTCCAGTGCGAGCGTGATTGCCGTATAGGGCCTCGATTTGCATGCGATACCGCTGTTCGATCGCCCGGCGCCGCATCTTCATCGAGGGCGTAAGTTGGCCGTCAGCGATGGTGAACTCGTCGGACACCAGCAAGAAGTTCTTAATGGTTTCGTATTGCGCCAGAGTCTTGTTGACCTCGGCCACGATCCCCGCGTACAAGGCTTGCACGACGGGATGAGCCACAAGCTGCTGCCGGCTTCCGTAGTTCATCGCCTGGGCTCGCGCCCACTCTTCCAGCGCGGCAAACTCTGGTGCGAGCACCGCCGAAGCAAACTTTCGGCCGTCCGCGACTACGGCTGCATAGGCCACCATCGAACTGCTGGCCAGCTTCATTTCGATGGCTTGCGGGCTGATGAACTTGCCACCTGAGGTCTTCTGCAAATCTTTCTTTCGATCCGTAATCGTCAGGAACCCATCAGCATCAAGATCGCCGATGTCCCCGGTTTTGAACCACCCGCCCTCAAACGCGTCGTAGGTTTCTTCCGGCTTGTTCCAGTAGCCTTGGAACACCGACGGGCCACGCACCAGGATTTCCCCGTCAGCAGCGATCTTGCATTCCAGGTTCGTCAGTGGCTTGCCGACGGTGCCGAGCCGGTGGGCCTGCGGACTGTTAATGGCGATCACGGGCGATGTTTCTGTCAGCCCGTAGCCTTCATGTATGCGGATGCCTATGTCGGCGAACCAGCCGGCCAGATCGCGACCCAGGGGTGCGCCCCCGGATACAAAGACGCGCGCCCGCCCTCCCATCGCCTTGCGGATCTTTGAATACAGGAGAGCATTCGCCAGTTTCCAAATCGGCGATGCCGGCTTTTTGCCCGCCAGTATTTCGGACCGATGGGCATGGCCAACACGCAGCCCCCAGTCGTAGACTTTCCGCTTGAATCCCGCGGCGGCCTGATGGCGCACCCTGTCCCGAAGCTTTTCGTAAACTCGGGGGACTCCCACGAAGATGGTGGGGCGGACCTCGGCCATGTATTGCGGCATTAATAGGAAGGACGGACAGTAGGCGATGGTCACGCCGCAATGGAACAACACATAGTCGAGGTGGCGGGCGGTCACGTGCGACAGCGGCAGAAACGAGATGCCAACCTGGCCGGGCCCCAAATCGAAGTACTCCCGGGCATAGAAGAGGTTTGATGCCAGGTTTCCGTGGGTAAGCATTACCCCCTTGGGAATCCCGGTTGTGCCTGAGGTGTACACAATCGTGGCCAGGTCGTCGGGCCCAATCGCCTTGCCGCGTGCCTCCATTTCAGCATCGCTTCCGCTATCTGGGTCCGCCATCAGGCGCTGCATCGGGATCGCCCCGGGAATCCCGACCTCATCCATCACCACCACCTTCTCAATCGCGGTGCGATGTTGGATTGCCAGCACCTTATTAAGCTGCTCGACGGTCGAAACAAAGGCGAGGCGTGCTCCTGAATCTTGAAGAATTACCAGGGTCTGCTCTTCGGTCAGCGTGGGATAAATGGGAACGTCGGCCGCCCCCAGCAACATGGTGGCAAAATCGGCAACCGCCCACTCCGGCCGGTTCTCGCTGAGAATGGCAACGCGATCGCCGCGGCTGATTCCCAAGCCGGCCAGCGATCGCGCTGTCCCTATCACGTTCCGGTACAGCTCGCGCGAGGAGATGGGTACCCAGTTCGCAGCCTGCTTGTAGAGCATGACCCGGTCAAGGTCGCGCTCCACGGCCGAGAAAAAGACGTCATTGATGGTTTGAGTCACGGCTTTTCAGTCCTTAAGGCGTACTGAAACCACTTCCGATTTCCAGCAGCGAAGGACGACGGCGACTGGCGCCTCCGGCTCAATACTTGCTCATGATGTTCCTTCCAAAGCCGAACTTGGTGGTCACCGAGAACCGCACCGAGTTACGGGGGCCGGTCAGGGTTTGGGCAAAAAAGTTGTAGCGGGCCAAGTCCACGGTGGCACGAAGCCCGAAGTTCGGGTGGATCTCCCAGGTAGCCCCGCCGCCGAAGCCATAAAACACCGAGGTGTCAGCCGACGACAACTTCCCATTCAGCAGGCCCATGATGACCGGTGTGGCGTAGGGGCTGGAGAGCTTTTCCGGATGGGTCTGAAACTTCGCGTGCAGCAGGCCGAGTGCGGGGCGTACGAAGAGCGTCACCTTTCTAAAATGCCGGTAATTCAGTTGCGGTCCCATCTGATACGTATACGTCGAAGTGGTGAAAGGAACTCCTCCCGCGACAGACATGAACAAGGGTTTCGGGAGCGCCCCTAGCTTCGCCTGCGTTGCCGCGTTGAGGTATTGCGGCATCAGCGTAGTGCCGCCAGTGAAGGCGCTGAAATCGAAACCCATCGACAGCCAGGGGCGATAGTTCGTAGCAAGGTCAAGATTGAATCCGCGTTGCGCCAGGTTCAGGGATGGCGTGGCGAGGTAGGAAGGACCAGCGATGAGAGAGAATTGCGTGATTTCGCGTTGTTGTGAAAAACAGGTGAGCGTTGTTAACACCAGAACAGCAAGGACGCAGAAAAACCGATGCCGCATAAAAATCTCCTTGCGAGCAATTGCTATTACCGCTGCAGAAGAATGCTAGGACTGAACGGGCGAAATTTCCGTAATTTCGCCCGCATTTATTCTTCGGAAGGGTTCCGTTTTCGGGAAGCGGAACAGATGTGCGGGTGGCAGGGTGGCCCCCATTTGCGAGTCCGGCGAGCTGATGTGCGGAAGTTCCTGGTGAGTGGCCCCCCTCCGCCTGGGTTTGGCGAATTTGGGGGGATACGGTTTCTGAAGCTCTTTTAACGGTTCGCGAGTCTAATGCTTCATTGGTCCTGCGTACACCAGCCGCCTCTCGGGCCGCCGTGCACCTGGGTCAGCTCTGCCATTACAATTCTGACCATAGAATTCAAGGAGGCACATGATGAGTCTCAAGATTGGCGATGTCGCCCCGGATTTCGAGGCCCAAACCACTGAGGGCAAGATCAGGTTCCACGATTGGATCGGCGATTCCTGGGCTGTTCTTTTCTCCCACCCCAAAGATTTCACCCCCATTTGCACCACCGAACTTGGCTACATGGCCAGGATCAAGCCCGAATTCGACAGGCGCAACACCAAGATCATCGGGCTCAGCGTTGATCCCGTGGACAATCACGCCAAGTGGGCCAAGGACATCAAGGAAACCCAGGGATTCGCACCCAACTATCCCATGATCGGCGACACCGACCTGAAAATTTCCAAGCAGTACGGCATGCTGCCGGCTTCCGTCGAGGGCTCTTGTGAGGGCCGCACCGCCGCCGACAATATGACCGTGCGCAACGTTTTCGTCGTCGGTCCTGACAAGAAGATCAAGCTCATCCTGGTTTATCCCATGACCACCGGCCGTAACTTCGACGAAGTGTTGCGCGTCATCGACTCCCTTCAGTTGACGGCCAAGCACAAGGTCGCCACTCCGGCAAACTGGAAGCAGGGCGAGGACGTGATCATCTCCGGCTCCGTCAGCAACGACGAGGCGAAGAAGATTTTCGGCGAATGGAAAGAGCCGCGTCCCTACATCCGCATCGTGCCGCAGCCCAAGGAAACGGCCAGCAAGAAGTCGGCTTGAAATTCAATCGTCAGTCGCCGTCTCAAAGGCGGCGACTGACCCACCACTTCGAACGTCCAGGACATGCCCGCAACGCCACGACGTTTTCAGTACGTTCAGTTGGATGTTTTCACCTCGCGCCCCCTGGAGGGCAACGCGCTCGCCGTCTTCACCGACGCGCGCGGCCTCAGCGACCGCGAAATGCAGGCCCTGGCCCGTGAGACCAACCTGTGCGAGACCACATTCGTGCTGCCTCGCGACAGCGCCACCGAGCGCGAGCGCGGTCACCGCGTCCGCATCTTCACCGTCCAGGAAGAACTCCCCTTCGCCGGTCACCCCACGCTCGGCACTGCCACAGTCCTTCACGGCGCTACTGGCGCCAGCGTCGTTGAACTGGATCTCAACGTGGGTAAGATTGCGGTGAGCTTTACCGACGGCTCCGAGGGCACTGCCTTCGGCGAGATGCGGCAGCGCGATCCCGAACTAGGCTTCCGTCACTCCCGCGAGGACGTGGCCCGGGTCACCGGGCTAAAGATCGATGAGATTGCCGACGACGTCCCGATCCAGACCGTTTCGACCGGCCTGGCATTCACCATCGTGCCGGTGCGCACCCTGGCCTCGATGCGCGCCCTGCATCCAGACTTGAAAGCCGCCTCGCAATACCTGGAAGCCAGCCAGGGAAAGTTTTTTTACTTCGTCAGCCGCGAAACCGAGGACAACTCCGCCCGCCTCCACGCCCGCATGATCTTTTATAATGGAGACGATCCCGCTACCGGCTCGGCCGCCGGCTGCACTGCGGCCTGGATGGTCGCGCATGGCGTCGTCAAGCCGGAAGAGCGCGCGCTTATCGAGCAGGGAATCGAAACCAGGAGACCGAGCCGGATCTTCGTGCGCGCCGGGCGCGACGGTGACCGGATCGTTAATGTGCGCGTCGGTGGAAATTCTGTGGAGGTAATTCGCGGCGAAGTGTTTCTCTGAGGGTCACGTCATCGCGATGCGCTCCAGCGCGGAATTTCACCTTATAGGAAAGTATTTTTCTTTTCACTAGGCCATCTTCCTATTATCTTTGGCGCTACTTTACAGCGAACGTGTTCGACCGTACGATGCGCGCACGTTTGTTTTTCGCCCCATTGGATAAAATTTCTCGGATTCTTTACGCCCGGGCGCGCGCGCGAGCGATGCCCGTTGTAATTTTCACTGCCGTTCGGAAAGGGCCATGAAACCTAAGCGAACTATCCTCTGCGTCGACGACAACGAACAGTCTCTCTCCATCCGCAAGGTCATGCTCGAAACCCGCGGCTACCGCGTCATCACCTGCAACAACGGCCTGGAAGCTTTGGACGTCTTCCGCCAAGGCGGCATTGACCTGATCCTCTCCGATCTCATCATGCCCGGCCTGGATGGCCATAAGTTGATTGAAGAAGTGAAAAAGATTTCACCCCAGACCCCCGCCATTCTTTTTTCCGGCAAGGTGAAGATCTACGAGCGTGATCTGCGGGCCGACGTTTTTCTTCCCAAGGGCATGTATGCCCCGGTGGAACTGCTGGAGCGCATTCGCCTGCTGCTGATCCGGAAGCGCGGCCCCAAGCGCGTGCTGCCGTTCACCATGGCCGCCGTCGGCAGGCCGCCGGGCGTGGCCGCCTCATAGCTCAATTCCGCCATCTTGCGAGCGGCGCGGCCGGACTGGCTTCGCCGCTTTTTGTTACTATCTACTTTCGTTCATGCGCCGCACGTCGCTGGAGAATCCCACCTTCTACATCACGCCCGCTTTTGGCTGGCTCTGACTTCTTGCTTGCGAAGGAACCATGCTCGTCTATTTTCTCCGCCACGCTTCCGCCGGTCAGCACAAAACTGATCCCGCGAAGGATGAAAAACGTCCCCTCGATCGCGAAGGGGTCGAGCAGTGTGGCTGCGTCGGCCGCGCCCTCTCCCTGCTGCAAACACGCCCTGATGTCATCATCTCCAGCCCCTTGAAGCGCGCCACGCAAACCGCTTCCATCGTGGCCAACCAGATTGCCTATGAGGGCAAGATTGTTATCGATCCCGCGCTTGGCCCCGAGGCCGCCTTTGCGCAATTCCGCAACCTGCTGACGCGATACTCCAACCAGGAAGCCATCATGGTGGTCGGTCACAACCCGAATCTCAGCGAATTTGTCGGCCGCTTGATCGGCGGCGGGAGCCGCGCCGGGATTGATTTGAAAAAGGCCGGGGTCGCGCGCGTGGAAGTTTCCCAGCACCGCGGCGTGCTGAACTGGTGTCTCACGCCCAAGGTGCTGCGGGCTTTGACCGAATCTCGGCCTCCGGAGTTGCGCCCTAAGCCCGCAAGTAAGCCTAAGCCCGCAAAAAAGTAGATCGTAGCTCTACGCGGCGCTGCCGCGACGCCCGGAGTTGACCGCGACGTTCATGGTCTCCTCGTCGAAACTCCAGCCCGGCAACGAGCCGCGTCCTTCCAGCTTTGCGGCCATCGAGCGCAGCTCGCGGGCCACCCGCTTGGCGCCGAATTCGCATACTGCCAGCTTCACGGTCACGGTGACGCCGTCGAGCGAATCGCGGGCATTCATCTGCTTCAGCAGCCAGTTTCGAATTGCTAGTCGCACGCTTCCACCTGTTAAGAAGGAATGAATGACTGCAAAACCTTACACGGGCATCTACTCACACTCAAGCAATGACCCTGGAATTTTTCCTGCGCCCGCCCATTGGAACTAAGGTGAATCTCGGCGCCCTGCGCCGGCGGCCATCCGGGCTTTTGCATTCTGCTTCCCGGCGTCCTCTGCGGCCACGGGCGGCGAAAGAATTCAACGCGCTTCCGCCTGCAAGTCGCGCCCAAAGACGGCGCGAAAATATGCCCGCTCTCTCTTCACCGCCCACAGCTCCAGGTCCACTCCGGCCGCGCGACGTTCGGCCAGCCGCAACACAACTTGGCTGTTCCGCGTCCGCACCTGCACTGCGCTGACCGCGCGCCGCCGGCTCTGGTTCAACGCCCGTGCCAGACGCAGCAGAGCCACCGCCTTGGGCACGTTTTCGCGGTCCTCCGGCTCCAGCGACCTCATCAGCTTGTCGCCTGGCAATGGCAGGGCGTTTCCCAGGTAGCGCGTGACTACCGCCATCACCCGCCTTTGCGCAGGCGTGTAGCCAAGGATTTCCGAGTTCGCAATCAGGTAGTGCGCGTGCCGGTGCCATCCCATGCGGTTCACGTAGGCGCCGATTTCGTGCAGGATCGCCGCTCCCGACAGCCACTCCTGGTACTCCGGCGGCAAACGGTGCACCGATTTCAATCCCGTCAGCAATTGCATGGCGAGTGCGCGCACATGCTGCGCCTGTTCCATGTTTACCCGGTAGCGCTTGGCCATGGCCAGCAGCGCGTTCCAGCGTTCCGACTCCAGTTGCTGCGTGCGTTTGGCCGTGCGCGAATAGTCCGCCGTCATCTGTGCCAGCAGCCCGTCGCGCAGACCGAGGTCGGAGTAGCGGAAGCCGCCCAGGTCGCAGCGCTGCAGCAGTTCGGCATACGCCGTCGCGCCGGCGATGATAATTTCCCCGCGCCGCGTCCCGATTCCCGGGATCTTGATCCGCTGCGCATAACTCATCTTGCTCAGCTTCTCTGCCAGGCGCACCACCGCCCGCGTCGCTACCTTGTTTTCTCTTCCTGGATGTTTGAGCAGCGAAGGCGCGCTGGTCGCCAGCGCTGCCGCCGTCCCCGAGGTCGCGATCACCGCCTGCACGTGCGCCGCCGCAATCCGGCGCGCCACCCGTTGCACCTCCTCGGCGATGTAACTGCGCAGCCGTTGCAACTCGTAATCCCGCGGCGGATCCTGGTGCAAAAAATCTTGCGTCAGGCGCACCGCTCCCAGCGGCAGGCTCACAGTTTCGCGGATACGATGGCGCGCCGAAATCGTCAGCTCGCAGCTTCCCCCGCCCAGGTCGATCAGCAGCAGCGGCGACGCGGTCACCCGCATGTTGCTGATGATGCCAAGGTGGATCAGCCGCGCTTCTTCAATGCCGGAGATCACTTCCACACGCCAGCCGGTGCGCATGTGTACCCAGTCGATAAAGGCGCGGGAGTTACGCGCGTCGCGCAACGCGCTCGTGGCCACTACCCTCGTATGCGCGTGGCCATGCAGTTGCACCGCCTTGTGGAAGCGGCGCAGCACTTTCACGGTTTGCGCCATCGCCGACGGCGCCAGCATGCCGGTTTGGAAAACCGACTCGCCGAGTCGCACCACCTCGCGGTCCTCGTGCACCGTCTGCAATCGCTGCCGCACCAGGCGCGCGATTTTCAGCCGTACCGAGTTCGCTCCGATGTCAACCGCCGCGAAGGTGGTCATGAGAGAGGTTCGACAATGCTGAGGTTAACCTAAACGGGCTAACGGCCAACGGCCTATGGCTAGCGGCTAGACGCTTACGCCACTTGCGCTCGACTCGCGCCCGCGGCTGTTGCCATCGCTTTGCGCGGACTTAGCGAAGCTCGCTGCGCCCGTGCTTCCTTCAGCATCTTTCGGTGCTGGGCCAGCAACGATCGCCGCGCATCCTGGCACACTCGGCAGGCCGCGACGAATTTCGCATCGGTGACGTTGCGCAGTGCCGTAACCAGTCCGCTCCCCGGCGGGCGCGAGAATAGAGATTCTGCGCTTTCGGTCAGGGTCAACCAATCGTGCCAGTCGCCGATGGCGTCCTGGATCTGCTTCAGCGGTTCCACCACTCGCTTCGCTTCCGCCGTGCTCCCGCCAATTTCTGCCAGGTATCGTATGCGCTTGCAGCGCGTGCGGTAGGCGTGCAGGTTTTCCGTCGTCAAGCTGCCCATCTGGCGCGAAAGGCTGGAAAACCCTCGCAACGATGCTGCCACCGGATCACCGTACGCGCGTTCTCGGCTTCTCTCGGCGCTGATGGATTGCCTCCAGCGGCGCAACCCCTTCCGGACCTTCCGTACAACTTTCTCATCGAGCGCTTCCACCAGTGCTAGTTCGCGCTTGCCGCGCATCTCGCTCAGCGTCTGCATCAGCGCCGCTTTGCGTTCCTGCTCGCGTTTAATGTTCAGCTTTCGCAGTGCGACCATCTGCACGTCTACATCGCGGATCGCGCCCGCCAGCCGCCGCAACCGCTTCAGTCGCTTGCGCAGCTTGCGCTGCCGCGCGTCGGCATCATCGCCCAGGGTTTCCAGCAGTGCCTCCAAACGTCGTGCGCTGGTGCGTATCTGGTGCACCCGTTCCGCAGGCAGTTTCGCGTCTCGCATTGCCAGGGCCCGGTCCAGCTTTTTTATGAGTGCGAGCGATCTTCTGTTATCGATTGCCATGGTGTTGTTCGCCGGACCAGGAAGTGCGCATCAACGGGAACAAAATCCTACTCGAAACGTCGCCGCGTTTCACCTTACTGGGAAGCGTTACCGCATTATCGGACATTGGCCCCGAAGCTGCCCGCCCCGGCCCCGTCCGCTAAGGCGTAACTCTTTATCCCTCAACGCATCTCACTCAGTAATGAGAAATAACGTTGCTATCATCTTTTTACTGCTGATTTTGGCAATTCCGGCCGTCGCGGCCGAACCTGCCGCCAACGTCGCGCCAGTCCCGGTCGTGATTGAGCTCTTTACATCGGAGGGCTGCTCCAGTTGCCCGCCCGCCGACGCCCTGCTCATGAGCCTGGATCGCAATTCCGTTCCCGGCGCGGAGATCATCGCGCTCGGCGAGCACGTCGATTACTGGGACGGACTGGGATGGAAGGATCGCTTTTCCTCGGCGGAATACACGCGTCGCCAGGAGAGCTATGCGGCGCAATTCCGCATCGACTCGCCTTACACACCGCAGATGGTGATCAACGGCCGCACCGAATTCGTCGGTAACGATAGCTCGCGCGCCGCGCGCGTCATCCAGGATGCCGTGCGTACCCACCCTACCCTGCCATCTTTGTTGATCCGCCCTCACGGCGAGGCAGTGGACATCGCCATCGAAAACGCTGGTTCGCATCGGCTGGACGTCATTTTGGCCGTCACCGAGTCGGACTTAAGTACCCAGGTCGGACGCGGCGAAAACCACGGACGCCTGCTGCGCCACACCGCCGTCGTCCGCGAATTGCGCAAAATAGGGAAGATCTCGTCCGGACAGTTCACCGCACGCCAGCAACTCACGTTGAAACCCGACTGGCGCCGTGAGAACCTCCGCGCCGTCGTTTTCCTCCAGGATCCCTCGACCCTGGAAATCACCGCCGCCGCGCAAACCGCCTTGAAATAGCTGGGTGTCCGCCGGTTTTAGCTGGGCGCGGTCAGAGAGAGTGTGAGCGCAGCGAGCCCGAGCGCAGCGGGCCCGGCAGGATGTGCTAGCCGCGCAAGCCACGGGAGATACCCATCGGACCGTCGTCCTCCGCAGCGAGGGGCCAGTGCGAGCGTAGCGAGCCCGGCACGCTGTGCTAGCCCAAGGCGCAAGCCTTGGGCTAGCGATGCCCATCGAACCCAGCCCGAGCCGCAGGCGAGGCCGGCATGATTTTCCGGAGGCCGTCAGCCCGACCTCCCTAGAAAGGAAAATTAGGGCACGGCGGATACTCGACTAACCTTGTTGCTTTCCCCGGCTAATAACCCTCCAACCTCAATCGCTGCTTGAAAAAATCCCCCATCTCGCCTTTAATGCAACTAATTCCAATCCCATGTCGGGCGCGCAACCGCAAGTTCCTGTCAAACCGCCTTTGTCCGCCACCGAGAAGGAACGCCTTTTCGTCGCCGCGCGCGAGGTGTTGACCCGCGCGTACGCTCCGTATTCGAAGTTTCGCGTCGGCGCTGCTGTGCTCTCTGCTTCCGGCGCCATCTATGTCGGCTGCAATGTCGAGAACGCGTCCTACGGTCTGACCATTTGCGCGGAACGCTCCGCCATCTCCGCCGGCATCGCCGCCGAAGGGCCCTCGTTCCGAATTCGCGCCGTGGTCGTGTTCAATGGCAACGACGCCCCCTGCTCCCCCTGCGGTGCCTGTCGCCAGGTCATCTTCGAGTTCGGCCCCGAGGCCGACGTCATCTTCCAGGGCCGCCCCGGTCTTGAGCATTCCACCGCACGTGCTCTGCTCCCGGCGGGATTCAAGCTGTGACCGCTGGCTCTCACGGCCCCGGGGCCGCCAGCCGCGCCCGCAGCGTGCGCGTCGTGGACGTCATTCGCCGCAAGCGTGATGGCGGCGAACTCACGCGCGACGAGATCAACTATCTCATCTCCGCCTACACTACCGGTGCCATTCCCGACTACCAGATTGCCGCGCTGCTGATGGCGATCCTGCTCAAGGGCACCACCGCCGCCGAACTCACCGCGCTTACCGAGGCGATGCTCCACTCCGGCCAGGTGCTCGATCTCTCCGACATTCCCGGACGCAAAGTCGACAAACATTCCACCGGTGGCGTCGGCGACAAGACCTCCCTGGTCATCGCGCCGGTGGTTGCCGCCGCCGGGGTCGTCGTCCCCATGATCAGCGGACGCGGCCTTGGTCACACCGGCGGCACGCTTGACAAGCTGGAGTCCATCCCCGGCTTCAACGTCAACCTGTCGCTCGAGGAATTCCGCCGCGTGCTCCGCGAATGCGGTTGCGCGCTCATTGGGCAGACCGCCGAAATCGCGCCTGCCGACAAGAAGCTCTACGCCCTCCGCGACGTCACCGGCACCGTCGAGAGCCCGGCCCTGATTTGCGGCTCCATCATGAGCAAGAAACTGGCGGAGGGAATTGACGCGCTGGTGCTTGACGTCAAGACCGGCTCCGGCGCCTTCATGAAGCGCGAGGAAGATGCGATCCGTCTCGCCGAGTTGATGGTCGAGACCGGCCGCCGCATGGGCAAGCGCATGGTCGCGCTCATCACCGACATGAACCAACCCCTTGGCAACGCCGTCGGCAATGCCATGGAAGTGCAGGAGTGCGTCGACATACTTTCCGGCAAGGGCCCGGAAGACCTCGCGAAAATCTGTCTCGAACTTGCGGGCTGGATGCTGTACCTCGGGGAGAGCGTTCCCGACGTCGAAGCCGGCCGCACGCTGGCGGCGCAGACCATCGTCAGCGGCGCCGCGCTGGCCAAGTTTGGCGAAATCATCACCCTGCAGGGCGGGAACCCGTCCGTGCTCCGTTTTCGCGATCGCCTGCCGCACGCCCTGCACCAGATCGAGATTCCCAGCCCGGCCGCCGGTTACGTCAGCTCCATCATGTGCGAGCAGGTGGGGACTGCCTGCGTCGTGCTCGGTGGTGGCCGCGAGAGGAAGGAAGATGCGGTCGATCCCGCCGTTGGAATCATGGTCCACAAGAAGTTAGGAGATGCGGTCGCCCAAGGCGAAGCGCTTTGTACGGTGCATTACAATGCCGACGCGCGACTGGACGAGGCGCGCCGCCTGTTGCTTTCCGCGTACACGATTTCGTCGCAGCCTCCGGCCGCGCTGCCAACGCTGGTTCATCGCGTGATCGGGGAGTAGGGAAGGGCACGACTTTAGTCGTACCGCAAAGCGTTGTTGAAGGATGTGTCGTTCCGAGCGGGCTTTAGCCCGCGAGGAATCTGCTTTGCGCTGAACTCGCTACCAGAAACTAGCAAGCAGAAACTGGAACCTCATGTATCGCTTCGTCGGCATTCTCGGACTGCTCTCCATGCTGGGGCTGGCTTTCGCCTTCTCCACCTCCCGCCGCTCCATCCGCCTCAAGACCCTGGGCTGGGGCGTCGGCTTGCAGTTCCTGTTCGCCTTCCTGGTGCTGCGCTTTGACGCCGGCCGCTCCGCGCTCGCCAAGGCCGGCGCCGGGGTCACCCGTTTCCTCGACTTCTCTTTTGCCGGCTCGTCCTTCATCTTCGGTGAAATCGGGAAGAAGCAGTCGAATTTCGGTTTCAGCTTCGCCTTCCAGGTGCTGCCCACCATCATCTTCGTCTCGGCATTTTTCGCCGTGCTCTATCACTTCGGCATCATGCAGTTCATCATCAAGCAATTTGCCAAGGTGATGAAGCTCATGGGCGCCAGCGGCGCCGAATCGCTCGACGTTGCCGCCAGCATCTTCATGGGCCAGACCGAAGCGCCCCTCACCATCCGCCCCTTCCTCCCCTCGCTCACCCGCTCGGAACTGATGACCATCATGACCGCCGGCATGGCCCACGTTTCCGGCGGCATCATGGGCGCCTATGTCCTGTACGGCATCGAGGCCAAGCACCTGCTCAGCGCCGTCATCATGACCGCTCCCGGCACCATTCTCATGGCCAAGATGCTGGTCCCGGAAACCGAAACTCCGCTCACTGGCGAGCGCAATCCTCCCGGCGCTGAAACTGCCGCCGCCACCGCCGAGATCGATAACGTCGACATGCACAAGGATGAAAACGTCCTCGGCGCCATTGCCCGCGGCACCATCGACGGCCTCCACCTGGCGCTCAATGTCGCCGCCATGCTGATCTCGTTTCTCGCCCTCATTGCGCTCGTCAACGCCATCTTCGGCGGCATTCACAATCACTGGGCAAGTTGGTTTCCTGCCAGCCTGGAAAGCGTGTTTGGCGTCATCTTCGCGCCGGTAGCGTTTGTCATTGGCATCCCCTGGCGCGACTGCGCCGCCGTCGGCAACCTGCTCGGCACCCGCATGGTGATCAACGAATTGGTCGCCTTTGCCAACCTCGGCCAGATGAAGGCTGCCCTCGACCCCCGTTCCTTCACCATCGCCACCTTCGCCCTCTGCGGATTTGCAAACTTCAGCTCCATTGGTATACAGATTGGCGGCATCAGCGCCTTGGCGCCTAACCGCCGCTCCGACTTGGCAAGGCTTGGGCTCCGTGCCATGCTCGCCGGCACCATGGCCAACCTGATGTCCGCCTCGATTGTGGGAATTTTGATGAAATGAGGGAGGTCGTTTACCCAGTTGTCGTGAGTCGTTGGCCAAGACCGCATTGCGAACGATCAACGACCAACCGCCATTGACCGTCGACCGTCGACCCTTATGAAACCTGCCGCCGAACCAACTCGCCAGCTCATTGACGACTTTGCCCGCGCCGGAGAGACCGCCGACTTCCTGCGCAAGCAGACCAAGGTCTATCCCAAGGTTGCCCTCGTTCTCGGCTCTGGCCTGGGATCTTTCGCCGACCAGCTTACCGGCGCGGTTCGCATCCCTTATACCGACATCCCGCACTTCCCCAAGCCCACCGCCGAAGGCCATGCCGGCAAGCTGGTCATCGGCACGCTTGGCACCGTGCCTGTCGCCTGCATGCAGGGACGCGTCCATTTGTACGAAGGTCACACTGTCCGCGACGTAGTTTTCCCGGTGCGCGCGCTCGGCCGTTTCGGCATCAAGGGCCTGATCCTGACCAACGCCGCCGGCGGCATCAATGAGAGCTATACCCAGGGCTGCCTCGTCGTCCTCAAGGACCACATCAACCTGCAGGGCGTGAACCCGCTCATTGGTCCCAACGAAGAGCGCTTCGGACCCCGCTTCCTCGACATGACCCATGCTTACTTCCGGCCGTATCGCCAGATTACGCTCGACCACGGCAAGCGCCTCGGCATCGACATCTTCGAGGGTGTCTACGCCGCCTGCTACGGCCCCATGTATGAAACCCCGGCGGAGATCCGCTTCCTGCGCACCATCGGCGCTGATGTCGTGGGGATGTCCACCGTCGCCGAGGTGATCGCCGCGCGCCACGTGGGCATGCGCGTGCTTGCCATCTCGTGCGTAACCAACATGGCCGCGGGTATCCTGGATCAGCCGATCGACCATCTGGAAGTGCTGGCAACCGGCGAGCGCGTGAAAGCGAAATTCATGCAGTTGCTGGAATCGGTCCTGCCGCAAGTGGAGGACCTGGCGGCGTCGTAAACGAACTGGCAGCCTCACTCCGAGCGTAACGAGGAATCTGTTTTAACACAGGTACTCAGGTACTTTTTAGATGAGCACCCACATCATTGCCATAGGCGGCCCCTCCTGCGCCGGCAAGACCGAGTTGGCAAAGTTCCTTGGCCGCCAGCTCAACGCCCCCATTCTCCCCATCGACGCCTACTATCGCGACCTCGCCTTTCTTCCTCTCGAATCGCGCAGCAAGTTCAATTTCGACATCCCGGAATCGGTCGACCACACCCTCCTGCGCGAGCACCTCACCGCCCTGGCCGCCGGTACTCCCATCCAGCGTCCGGTGTATGACTTTACTGTTCACACCCGTTCCGGCATTCGTGAAACCGTTACTCCCGGCGATTTCCTCATCGTCGAGGGCCTGTTCGCTTTGCATTGGGAAGATCTGCGGGCCTTAATGAAGACTAAGGTCTATATCGATGCGCCCGACAGCGTCTGCCTCTCTCGCCGCCAGGTCCGCGACGTCCTGGAGCGCGGGCGCACCGCCGAGTCCGCCCACAAGCAGTACGTGGAAACCGTGCGCCCCATGGCCGATCTTTATGTCCGTCCCACTCGCGCTTTTGCCGACATTGTCGTCTCCGGCGAAAACCCGACCACGAAGATCGGCGCCGAGATTATCGCCCGCGTTAAACTCCCCCAGCCCGCCACCATGCCCACCACCGGGGCAACTTCTTCTTAGCATCCCCGCCTGACCATTCACTTTGGTGGGTATTGCTCGTTTTGCCTACAATCTTTTGTATTTTTCCAAGCATTAAATTTCAAAAACAGAATTGGCCCCGTCCCCTGTTTCCAAAAACTCTTTATTCCTAAGCTCCCGCTGGTAGAGAACTCTGGATACGAACGTGCAATGAAAGTTCCTCCCGAAAGAAAATTTGAAGATCCCAGCGACCTGTTCCTACTACGGCTTTATCACCTCCACTTGGCTCTGGCCACGAGTGGGCCTCGACCGTTGTCGTTCGCTGTCGGCATGAGATTTTGATGGAAGTTTTGTTTTGCAATCGGTAACTCACGTGATATCTTTCGCGCCAAGTTTCCCTCTGGTTTCAAATTCCGGAATTCC
>DASSIZ010000140.1 GCA_035691485.1 Terriglobales bacterium | reverse complement strand
TGCATGCCGACTTTGTTTCCGGCCACCGCGAACTGGCGGAGCGAACCGGCGCGAAGATTTACATCGGAGAGCGGGCCAGTGCCCGGTTTCCCAACGTGCCTCTGCGTGACGGCTTCTCCCTCCGCTTTGGACAGATCGAGGTCCGCGCCCTGGAAACTCCTGGCCATACGCCGGAGAGCACCTGCCTGGTGGTGACCGATCACGAGAAAAACGCGGACAAGCCGTGGGCCGTCTTCACCGGTGACACGCTGTTCATCGGCGACGTCGGCCGCCCCGACCTCGCCGAGGGCTACACGCCGCAGCAGCTCGCGGGCGCACTCTACGACAGCCTCCACCAGAAGCTGCTCACGCTTCCCGATGACGTGCTGGTGTACCCGGCGCACGGTGCCGGCTCCCTGTGCGGACGCAACATGCGCGCCGACCGCTTCTCCACCATCGGCACCGAGCGCCTCACCAATGCCGCCCTGCAGCTGAAAACGCGCGATGAGTTTGTTCGCGAGCTGACCTCCAAGCTGCCGCCGCGTCCCCTATATTTCGCCGAAGACGCCGCCATCAATCGCGAGGGCGCCGAAGCCCTGGGCGAGCTGCCGCCGTTGCCCCCTCTCTCTCCGGATGACATCCGCGAGGCCCAGGCGCATGGCTACGTCGTGCTCGACACCCGTTCCGGCGAGGATTTTGCGCGCGGGCACGTGCCGGGCTCCGTCAATATCGGGCTCGGGGGCCAGTTTGCTTCCTGGGCGGGGACCCTGCTTGGGTTGGGAGCCAGAATTGTTCTGGTCGGCGAGTCCGATGAAAAAGCCGCGGAAGCCCGCATGCGGCTGGCGCGCGTCGGCATCGAGCATGTCGCTGGATATTTGAAGAACGGCGTCAGCAGCTGGAGCGAGGCCGGTAATTCGCTGGAAAGAATTCCGCAGATTACGGCCGCGCAATTACGCGAACGTCTCGAACAACTCACCGTGCTCGACGTGCGCCGCGAGCCGGAGTGGCAGGCCGGACACATTGAGAGCGCGCACTGGCACGCCCTCGACGATTTTCCCCGCGCCCTCCCACAGTTGGACCGCGACACGCCGGTCGCGGTTCATTGCAAGAGCGGCTACCGCAGCATCATCGCCGCCAGCCTGCTGCGCCGCGCCGGTTTCCGCAACGTCACCGACGTAATTGGGGGATGGGATGCATGGGCAAAAGTTGAGCAAGCTGCGCCTGCTGCCGCAGCAATTAAGAACTAAGTATTGGCTTTGCGATTAGTCTCCGTGGTGGTGGTCCATCTGCCGCTCCACCGACCAGATGGCTGCCTGGGTGTTCTCGTTGGGATAGACGTGCACCATCCACCCGAAAATTTGCGGCCGGAACTTGCCGCCGGCGGCATTGCATTCCTGCTCGGTTGTGATCGACCCCAGTAATCCGAACTTGGCGTGCGGACCGAAGTATTCGCTCTCCCGGCCCTTGGGCGCGCCGCAGAAATTCGTGTGCTCGTGCCAACGCGCGATGCTCAGCGGAATGCGCGCATCCAGCTCGTCGGTGCTCAGTTTCGCGGGCGCCGTGTACATCACCCCGATCAGCTTGTAGCCGCCCGCGGCCGTCTTTTCGTACAGTAGCGAGGTGGGATGGTCCGGGTTCAGCCGGAAGGCTGCTTCCATCGCATACCAGCCGTTGGTGAAGTGATACATCTTCTGCTTCATGTTCGGCATGAAAATGCGGAAGCCGTCGGCCAGCGCCTCGTGATAATCAGCGTAGCGCTGTGCCACGCCCTTGGCAGCCTGCACGATTTCGTCCGCTCGCTGCTGGTCTCCAGGACGCACCGGCCGCATCTCGGTCATCTTCATGTGCCCGCCCATTTCCATGTGACGATGCGACATGGCGCCCACGGCGTGGTCCATCCCCTCGTCCGATGGTGCCTGGGTCGGCGCGCCGGCGTGCTCCATCGACATGTGGTCGTGCTGCGCGGCGGCAAATGGAACCAGCAATACCAGCAATAGCAGGCAGCGTCTCATCCCTCACCCCTGGGTCGTGCTAACCCGAATTCTAGACGGAAGTGGTGAAAAAAGCCGCGGCGCCGGCCACCGCGGTGACCGGTTCGTCGGCTGCGCGGTGGCGCCGGGATGAGTGGAAGCCACACCCGGTTGATTCTGAGACGGGACCGCGGTCCTCGGCTACGGCGCTATGCATTCCACACGTAAAGGTACTGCTCGTCGGCCGCCGTGGCCACCGAACGGTGCAGCTTGCGAGTGGCCCGGTTCAGCGCTGAGCGGATATTGACCTTGGT
>DASSIZ010000139.1 GCA_035691485.1 Terriglobales bacterium | reverse complement strand
GATGCGCATCGCCAAGCGGCGCGCCGATTGGCGGCTCGGGCGCTGGACCGCAAAACAAGCAGTCGCGGCGCAGCTCCATTTGTCCGCCGATCTCTGCCGCTTGGCGGAAATTGAAATTCGCCCGCAGACCAGCGGAGCACCGCAGGCCTTCGTCAATAACCGGCCGGCGCCACTCGACATTTCAATCAGCCATCGGCAAGCGATGGGGCTGTGCGCTGTCTCAGGCGCAGAGGGTGCGCTGGGATGTGACCTGGACATCGTGGAAACGCACGGTGATGAATTCGTACGCGATTTTTTCACCGTCGAAGAACAACGGCTGATTGCGGAAACGCCCGAAGCCGACAGGATATGGCTCGTACCCGTGCTCTGGAGCGCCAAAGAAAGTGCCCTGAAAGCATTGGGCGAAGGACTTCGGCTGGATACGCGATCGGTTTCAATTCGTCTCGGCGAATATCGTCGCGGCGACGGCTGGCGTCCTTTGCAGGTCGATGGCGATGGCGGCGGGACCTTCCACGGATGGTGGAGCATGGCCGGCGATCTGGTGCGGACGATCGTGTCATCGCCTGCACCCGGTCTTCCCGTGCGGTTGCGCAACGGCCGCTTTGAAAATAAACCGGATTAAGAATCGATAAGCTTGTCGGGATGCAGCACGACGATGCGTCCCCTTTTTTTTTGCAAGATACCCACCTGCTGCAGCTTGGTCAGTTCGCGGCTGACGGTATAGATGGTCGTACCCGCTAGTTCCGACAGTGTCCTCTGCGCCAGTCCGTGGCTGATCACGATGCCCACAGGAGTGGCTTTGCCGATAATGCGAGCCAGTTCGGCAAGGGCCCAAACAACGCGGCGGCCTACGCCCTGTGTCTGCAGGCGGCGAATCCGGTCGTAAAAATAAGCAACGTCTCGGGCCACGATATTGAAAAGATTTTCAGCCAGGCCAGGAAAACAGTGCATCAGGTGCAGCATTATGGCGGTCTCCCAGACGGCCAATCGGCTGGGCTGAATGGCTTGCGCCGACACGATATTGGGCCCGCCCAGTGCGATTGCGAAATAGCCGAATACCTCACCCGGCTTAACCAGCCGAACCAGAACATCGTCTCCCTCGGGCGTGATTTGGCTGAGACGAACAAGCCCGGATTCGACAAGGCAGAACCGTTGCGAGGTCTCGCCCTGCCGATACAACCAGCTTCGCGATGGGAAGTCCGTCCGGGTGGACTTGTCGAGAATGGCCCGGACGTCACTTTCTGCCAATCCCTCAAACAGTGCCGGCCCTGCACGCTCCGCTTCGCTCTCGATCCTCCGCGATGCGGATTGTGACCGCCTCTTCATGGAAGCCAGACACGCAGCAATGGGCCCATTTGCGCGGCGACAAACAAGGCTCGGCCGCGACTCCAAATTAGTGTCAGCGTACCGCTTCTATGGGGAGATGGTTGGAATTTTGTTGCAAAATTTCCAAATTCAGAACGTACTTGCTCTTGCGCAAATAGCAGGCCGCCTTAATCGGCAACAGCCATCGTCGGCCGGCGAACCACGACACCATGTCCAGAAACGGTCGGCACACAGAACGATCACTATCGAATTAGCGCCCCCTCAACTACCACCGGGTAGCACCAATTCGGAACGCATCCGCAACTGAGATTTGTCGTAGTGCTTTTCGGACTACCGACACGGCCACAACAATCCTTCCGTGCTAGCCTCCGAACAGGTGAGGCCGCTGCTGAAATTCAAGATGCGCCCGCGATCAAAACTTTGATCGATGGAACCAGGTGGCGTGCGGCCTATACGACGAGCTAAGTTGCGCGCCGCCACGTCGTGCGGTCCGGAGGTGGATCGCCATGAGACTCCGCGATGTCTCGCTGGCGCGAAAGCTGACCAGCATCATCATGGTGACCAGTTGCACAGCTCTGCTGCTTGCCTCGGCGGCACTCGCGATAAGCCAGTGGATCCAGTTCCGGAGAACCGTTGTGCGGCAGATGACCACGCTGGCGGCCATGGTAGCCAACAACGAAACAGCTGCCTTGATTTTTCGTGATCCGCGAACTGCCGCCGAGATTCTCCAATCGCTCAAGGCTGAACCCGATCTGCTGCGCGCGGCCGTGTTCGCGGCCAACGGTAGTGTGTTTGCCGAATACCGTCGCGACGGGAGGCCACTGCCGCCTTCGCCGCCCCGGACGGACGGCACTTACTTCCAGGACGATGAGGTGGTCCAGTACCACACCGTGCGCCTGAACGGCGACGACATCGGCATCGTGTATCTGGCCTCGGACCTGGCGCCGGCGCGAGCACGCTTCGCGCAGACCCTGGCCGTGGGCGGAATCCTGATACTGGTCTGTTCGGCAGTGGCGTATTTGCTTGCGCTTCGCTTGCAGCGCATGATCTCCGCCCCGGTATTCAGCCTGCTGGCAGTAACGAACCAGGTGGCCGCGCGCAAGGATTTTTCCATCCGTGCTCCCGGTGAAGCCAACGACGAACTCGGAATGCTGGTAAGGGCGTTCAATTCCATGTTGTCGGACCTGCAAACCCGCGACCTCGAACGGCAGCGCTATCGCGAACACCTCGAGGACCAGGTGGAGGAGCGCACGCGGGAACTGCGGCGAACGAACACGGAACTGCTCGCGGCCAAGGAAGCCGCCGAAGCCGCCAGCCGCGCCAAGAGCGACTTCCTGGCCAACATGAGCCATGAGATCCGAACTCCGATCAACGGCATTCTGGGCATGACCGAGCTTGCCCTGGACACCGAGTTGACAACGGAGCAGCGCGAATACCTGTCGATGTCGAAGAGTTCTTGCGACGTGCTCCTGCGCGTCATCAACGACATACTCGACTTTTCCAAGATCGAATCCGGCAAACTCGACCTGGAAGCCATCGATTTCGACCTGCAGGCCTGCCTGGAAGAATGCATGGACACATTGTCGGCGCACGCGCAGGACAAGGGCCTTGAACTTGCCTATTCCACCGAACCGGACGTGCCCGGGTGGCTGACTGGTGACCCCGGACGATTGCGACAAGTGCTGCTGAACCTGGTGGGGAACGCGATCAAGTTTACCGAGCGCGGGGAGGTCGTAGTCCGTGTAGGCGTGAAAAGCTCCGCCGCCGAATCCATTCAACTGAGTTTTGCCGTCACCGACACCGGGATCGGGATTCCCGCGGAAAAAATTGAGACCCTGTTCGCTCCGTTCACGCAAGTGGACAGCAGCATGAGCCGGCGCTACGGAGGCAGCGGCCTGGGGTTATCCATCTGCGCACGGCTGGTAGCGATGATGCACGGTACCATCACCGTGGACAGCGAGTTAAACCGCGGCAGCCGAATCGAGTTCACCGCCGAGTTCCTGCGTTCTACCGCGGCGCCACCGGCGCCGGCATTGGAGTTGTCGCAACTGGCTGGTGTCCGCGTCCTGGTAGTGGACGATAACGTCACCAACAGCCGAATCATCGTCGATACGCTGAAGGCCTGGAGAATGGATGTTTCTGACGCATGGGATGGCCCGTCCGCACTTCAGAAAATCCAGGAAGCGATTCATGGTCAACGGCAATTTCGATTGCTCGTGGTGGACAGCCACATGCCCGGCATGGACGGGTTCACCGTGGCGCAGCAAATCAAATCGAATCCGGAAAACTCCGGCACCGTCATCATGATGCTTACTTCCGGCGGCCAGCGTGGCGATTCTGCCCGTTGCCGGGAGTTGGGAATCAGCACCTACCTGCTCAAGCCCATCTCCAGAAATGACCTTCTGCACGCCATTCTCGCCACCCTGGGCAAGGCGGAGACCGGCCGGCCGAGCACACTGACGACGCGGCACTCACTGCCGCGATCCGGGCGCCGGTTGCGACTCCTGGTGGCCGAAGACAACACCGTAAACCAGGTACTCATCCGCACCCTGCTGCACAAAGCAGGTCACGACGTCGTAATAGCGGAAAATGGAGAGCAAGCCGTCGAACAAGCAGCGCGCGGGCATTTTGACCTGATCCTCATGGATGTCCAGATGCCGGGTATGGACGGCTTCGCCACCACGGCTGCCATTCGCGAGCAGGAACGCAACTCCGGCAAGCGAACCCCGATCGTCGCCCTGACCGCGCACGCGCTCGCCGGTTATCGCGAGCAATGCCTCGCCGCCGGAATGGACGGCTATCTCTGCAAGCCGATCGCGTTCCGCGAACTCTTGGCCGTGCTTGAACTCTATGGCGGTGCAACGCCCGCGCCAGAACCAATCGCCATTCCGGCATGGGACCGGGAAAAAGCCTTGGCCAACACGGGCAACGATCCAGGCCTGCTGCGCGAGTTAGTTTCAATCCTTCAAGCCGAAGCGCCACGGCTGGCGCAGCGGATCCAGGATGCGGTGCAAAACGGTGACGCTGGCGAACTGCAACACGCGGCGCACGCGCTGAAGGGGGAGCTTGGTTGCATCGCGGCAGCGCCGGCAGCGGAGCAGGCGCGCAAGCTGGAGGAACTTGCACGCCAGGGCGACCTGCAGGATGCCGCTGCGTCGGTTGGCGCCTTGACATTGAACCTGCAACTACTCCTGCAAGCGCTCCAGGATTTCACCGCAGAAGAACATGCGGATCGAAGTTTAGAAGCGGTGGTTGCAGCCGGCAGCGGCGGGAGGTCATGACGGCGGCTTCAACAACATCTGGCGGTGAGCTTGTGCAGATCCAACGGGAAGAAGAACATTCGAGGTCCCATTCGGAACACGTCCTGGTGGCTGAGGATGATCCGGTCTACCGCCATCTCTTGCAAAGTTGGCTGCAGGGGTGGGACTACAAGGTAACGTTGGCCGAAGACGGTGCCGCTGCCTGGAGCGAGCTGCAGGCCGATCATCACCCGCGGCTGGTACTGCTGGATTGGATGATGCCGGGCCTGGACGGGGTCGAGATCTGCCGGCGAGTACGCGCGCTGCAGCGGGAGGCATACTCTTACATCATCGTGGTCACGTCAAAGGCGGCCAAGCAAGACGCCATCGATGCGCTCGATGCGGGAGCGGACGATTACCTGATCAAGCCGCTGGAGGCCAACGAGCTGCGCGCGCGCATGCAGGTGGGCACCCGCATTCTACGGCTGCAGGACGAACTGCTGCGGTCGCGGGAGCAACTGCGTTTTCGAGCCACTCATGATGCGTTGACCGGGATCTGGAACCGCCGCCATATCCTGCAACTGCTGCAGGAGGAAATGGTGCGCGGGGCCAGAATGGGGATGTGCGTCGGCGCTCTCATGCTGGACCTGGACCGATTCAAAGTTATTAATGATACCCACGGCCACCAGGTCGGAGATGCCGTCCTGGCTGAAGTTGCCGGCCGTGTTGTCCACGCGGTCCGCTGTTACGACAAAGTCGGCCGCTATGGTGGAGAGGAATTCCTGGTTGTCCTGCCCGATTGTTCGGGCGACATGCTGGGCTGCATCGCGGAACGAATCCGCGCGCGCGTGGCGGCGAAACCCATCTTGAATGAGGGAGTGGAGATTCGCGTCAGTGTGAGTATCGGCGGCGCGGTGGCCAATCCCGACCAGCCGTCGGATCCCGCCCTGCTGATTCGCAACGCGGACCGGGCGCTTTACCTGGCGAAGGAGGCGGGGCGGAACCGGTGCATCATCGACGCGGAGGTCACCGCGAACTGTGG
>DASSIZ010000138.1 GCA_035691485.1 Terriglobales bacterium | reverse complement strand
ATACAGGCTTACGGCTTCGGCGCGCGGCGCACGACACGCGGACATGGCGGCCAGGACGACAGCGCACGCGCAGGGATTTCGCACTGGCTCACGGCCTTCCATCGACAGCCTACCCAGGGCTTGCGCCCTGGGCTACCATCGAATCCTATTGCGGGAATCGCATCTTCATCGAATCCTGCCCCTGTTTGCTCCCCATCAACGACGCTTCCGGCACCTTCCACTAAGTTGACCTTGCGCCAAAGATGCGCAGGCCGATTTGTCTTTGCACCATCCTGGCCCAGTCCGGCGCTCTACCAGTCTCAAACGCCATCATCACGTCATCGCGCTTTTCCCAGGTAACCTGCAGTTTTCCCAGGTTACCTGCACCTATCTCATTGATTCCACACGCCACCCCCAGGGAGGGGGTAGTTAACCTATGCGTCGAGCGCCGTTACCGAAAACCGTGTGGCGAGCTAATCCAAGCGTACGAGGGCGTGTGCGCTCCAACCGCGGACTCCACTCCAGCCCCTCTAGCTCATAGGGTTCCTTTGGAACATTGAGAACTTAGAACGTGAAACGTGAAACGTGAAACGCGAAACCTTGAACCTTCAACGACTTGACGTATGATCTCCACTCATGGGCAAGAGCCGGCTCGAAGCCTTCAGCGACGGCGTCATCGCCATCATCATCACCATCATGGTGCTGGAGATGAAGGTCCCGCGCGGCGAGAACCTGGCCGCTTTGCGTCCCCTCCTGCCGGTATTTCTCAGCTATGTGCTGAGCTTCGTCTATGTCGGCATTTATTGGAACAACCATCACCACATGCTGCACACCTCGGCGCAGGTGACCGGGCCCATTCTGTGGGCCAACCTGCACCTGCTGTTCTGGCTGTCGTTGTTTCCGTTCGTCACCGGGTGGATGGGCGAAAACCACTTCGCGCCCGCGCCGTCCGCGGTTTACGGGCTCGTCCTGCTGATGGCGGCCATCGCCTATTACGTGCTGCAGCAGGCCATCATCTCCTCGCAAGGCGAAGGCTCGCTGCTGAAGAAAGCCATCGGCAATGACTGGAAGGGCAAGATGTCGCCGGTGCTGTACGTCGCGGGAATTGTCGCCAGCCTGCTTCAGGCCCCGTGGCTGGCGCAAGCGATCTATGTTGTCGTGGCGCTTGTCTGGCTCATTCCCGATCGCCGCATCGAGCACGCCCTGCGCCAAAGCGCGAGATAGTCTCCGATTCGACTCCGCTCAGGGCGGGTGGCCCACCTTTGCTCAACATCCGAACTTCCGAGTCCCCATCCACCGCGCCGAAATGACGGCGTTGCCGTCCGGCTTCCTGCACGATCATAACGGCGGATTAATCCCTCTGCTTCACGGACAATATTCCATGGCCGGGCGCGAAGACACCACGTCCGGCCACCAGCTCCGCGAACCGCTATTGCTTATCTGCGGCGGCCGCCTTCTTGTGCGGTTTGAACGTGTGTGGTGGGTGACAGGTCACGCACGTCTTGCCTTTCATGAATGCATCCGACTTCAGTTGCGCCACCTGCTCGGCGTGGCAGGCGTCACATGCGCTCAATGCCGGAGTGGCGCGAACAGTCTGCGCTGTGATCTCGCCGTGGCACACGGTGCATTGGACATCATTGGCGCCATGCGGGCTCTCTTTCCATTGGGCATACCTCGCCTTGTGGCAGTCAATACAGGTCTTTCCGGCTGGAATCACCTGATGGTGCTTCTGCGCGCCACGGGCTGTCTGGGCAATCGCAGGTTGGACGGCGGCAGCCAAAACGAGAACAACGAGCAGGGCAGAGCTGAGCAAGAATGCGCGGAGCATGTTCATGGGCAGAATCTCCTGAGACGTGAGCAGTATCGGTGCGGCAATTGGCCGCGCACTGTGCTGCCGGTCACAGCTGACGGTGACGCGATCTGGCCCGCGTCCATAACCAGCCCCGCCCCTCCGCACTACGGCGGGTGGGCTACACCTGCGATTTTTGCAAATGTGAGGAAGTCAGTTCTGAACTCTTACGCGCACCAGGGCATGCGCGCACCAACCACTGATGTTCTCCTAACGCGCTTCAGCCTCAGAGCAAAAAGAGACCTAAATTGGAGTTTGGCAGGGCGTACAATTGAGTTACATCTTCATACGCATCTTTGCCCACCTCTAAAGGCCAGGTTCAGCTGCGCGTCCAGATGCCGGTTTTCGGCGAAAGGAGCCAGCCATGAACCCGCGCGCAAAATCTGTCCCTCCCCCAACAAAGTACAAGAATCGAGTCTTGGCGGCCTTGCCGAAAGCTGAAATTGACCGCCTGGCGCCGTACTTGTCACCCGTCACGCTGAAACTGCGCACCCAATTGCTCGACGGCAAGGTTGATCACGCCTATTTTCTGGAAGAAGGACTGGCTTCGGTGGTTTTGAGCTTAGAGGACGGCTCGACCGTCGAGGTCGGAGTGATCGGGATTGACGGCGTGGTCGGGCTTCCCATTCTGTTGGGAGCGGAGAGCATGCCGGGGGAGACGTTCATTCAGGTCACCGGATCCGGCTATCGCATTGACGCAAAGCGATTGAAGAATGAATTCGAGCGGAATGGGAAACTGCGAGACCATTTGCAGAAATACCTGCTCGCGAATCTGATTCAAAGTGCGCAGAACGCCGCTTGTAACCGTCTGCACACCATCAGTGAGCGTCTCGCGCGATGGCTGCTCACTTGTCATGATCGGGTGCAGTCCGACCGCCTGCCGCTGACGCACGAGTTTCTCAGCCAGATGCTGGGCGCACCGCGAAGCACGGTGACGCTGGCGGCAGGCATGTTGCATCAGGCCGGTCTCATTGATTACTCGCGAGGCCATGTCAACATCACCAACCGGCAAAAACTTGAGGATGCCGCCTGCGAGTGCTACCGGACGGTGCGAGCTGAATTTGACCGGCTTGGGCTGCTCTGAATTGTCTGGTATCGGACAGACAGCCCCCCCCCAACTTGCGCCAAAATCGGGGTTATTACCGCGCCCTGAGGAGGCGATTGTGGGCTCCCTTCCCCAGGAAGACTCCTTCATTCCGAACGTTGCTGGTTCAGCGAAGAACACGCGCCAAGATTCCCATGGCGGAAATTCTTCCGTCCTAAATTCCTGGAAAGAAATTGCTCGATACCTGGGCCGTGGCGTCCGAACTGTCCAGCGCTGGGAACTGGATTGCAGCCTGCCCGTCCACCGGCCCAAAGGCCGTGCCCGCAGTGCCACGCTGGCCTTGACTTCGGAGCTTGACGAATGGCTCCGCGCAAGCCCGGTGCGCTCACGTCGCAACGGCCACGCCAGAGGCGAGCGCCTGCAGAACAGCCCGAACGGCGACGGCCAGCATCTTCCAGCGGTTCGAGTCGGACCGTCTTTGGTAAAAGAAGAACAGCGACAGCGGCACCTCATCTTGTCGGTCGATGACGACTCGGGCTTGCTATACACGCGCGAGAAGATCCTGGAATGCGAAGGATATGAAGTCCTCAGCGCAGCCAATGGAGAAAAGGCGCTGGAATTTTTCGAAACGCATGACGTGGATCTCGTGCTCCTCGATTACAAAATGCCCGGCATGGATGGCGGAACAGTTGCGCGGGAAATGAAACGTCGCGCTCCGACGGTGCCGATCATCATGATTTCGGGCAATCGCGTTCCCGGGGAGGCCCTTGCGAATGTCGATTGTTTCATGCCCAAAGGACAAGGTCCGGAATTGCTCCTGGCGGCGACTCGTCAATTTCTCGTCATGATGAACGACTCCTGCAACCCAGCGGCAAGCGCAAAACTCCAGCGTCAGAGCTCCGTGAGCATTGGCACTTTGCCTCCGATCCGTCAAAACCAAAGGCGCAGCAGCTAACACCCTACGCGCACGAGGGCGTGCGCGCTCCAACCCCGTCCGGCACCACGAAAGTTGACCCTATGCTTGTGCCGGACCGGCAGGACCGGATCTGCCGGGTGAGTGGCTGCTAAGGCTAACGCGGGCTTTAATTTGTCAGCCCAACCGCGCGATTCATCCCGGCATCGTATCTACGCAACCGGGCAGCCCGGAAAAGGGCAGCCCAGGAAAGTTGAGGCCAAAGCATGAGTTTGTTCATGATTTTGTTCATCGTCCTGCTGCTGGCGTGGATTTTTGGATGGGGAGTTTTCCACGTCACGACCGGATTGATTCACATTCTGTTGATCGTAGCGCTGATCGCGCTGATCCTGCACTTCGTGCGCGGAACCAGCACAGCGGTCTGACAGCAGAGAAGAATTCGTGGCAAGAATAGCTCGCGTGTTGCTGGTGCCGATGCTATCCGTGTCGCTGCAAATGAAATCCACCCAACGCTAAGGTGCCGTTGGGTGGAACTTTTTGAACCGCAACGAAGGGAACTTAGTGGTCGTCGCGATCACGGTGCCGATCGTCACGATCGCGGGTCATATTGCTGCCGCGAAAGGCTTCGTAGTATCCCGCCTGATAGGCCTGGCGGTCCTGGTCATTTCTCCAGTGATGGCGGTCGAGACGCTCGCCCATGTTCCTGGAACGATCGTGCTGTCCGTCCTTGAAGCCCTGCTTCCAGGCCTTGGTGTTGCGCCACTGATCATTGTTCTGGTTGTAGTAGCCATTGTTGACATTGGCTCGGTCACGGTCGTTGTCGCGATCACGCTGCACGTCGTCACGATCGCGCTGGATATTCTGGTCGCGCTGGATATTCTGGTCGCGGTCCCGCTGCATGTCGTCCTGGTCGTGCTGGCGGGGCTGCTCCTGCGGTTGATATTGCGCGAAAGCCGGGACGCACAAGGCGCCCGCCACGCCCATTGCGCATAGAAGTTTACGTATGTTGGTCACTGGGTCTCTCCTTATCTCGGTTAGTGGTTAGTTAAGATGAGAGGAGAAAGGGGGCTGTTGTACCGCGGAAGTAATTGAGGGCTGTGAAGTTCCGAGTTGGGGGGCAGCCCTTGCGCAAGCGCTCTTCCAAGTACCCGGATGAGTTCTGAAATCCAGAGCCGGCGTGACAGTCTCCGGCCCCGAGTTCCTGTACACTCAGGGCATGGGAAAAGGTCGTCCGAAAAAACACAAGCGCCGCCCGAAAAAGAAGACCAGGACGGAATAGTTGATTGTTAACCAGTTTCCAGGCAGCGCCGGCAGTGTCCGTGAAGCCTGACCCCGTGAAACCTGAGCCTGGAGCCTGAATTATCGCTCGGAGTCGTCAATCGCCGGCGCATCGAGCGGCGGCTGGTTGAGGATGCGAAAGGCTTGGGAGGCGTCGTTGACGCGCACGCAGAGGCGGACGCCGCCGATGGCGTTGGAATAGAACCAGTCGAGGCGGACAAGGTTTTCGTCGAGCAGGTGAGACTCGATGCCTGCGGCGTCGAGCGCTCCCTTGGCGAGCAAGGCTTCGGGCAGGTCGCGGAACTTGCGGATGACGGCGAGTTCGCCGAAGGCCGGAGTAATGACGGGTTGGCGCGGTTCCAAGTCGAGCTTGAGGCCGCGGCGTTCGGCTTCGTCCTCGACAGCTTCCCAGGCGGCGTCGGTAAGCGCGGCGGGATCCTCGGCGACACGCAGCAGTTCGGCGTCGCTCATGGCGCTATAAAGCTGCGACAGGCGCTGGCGCTCGCGCTCCTGGTCCCGCAGGGTCATGCACCGATTATAAGGCGCATGGGGAAAGGCGGGTCAGAGACCCGCCACACGGCCAGTTACACGGCCCAGAGATACTGCTCGGGGTCGTAGTGCAGGGTGCGATCGTCGCCGTTGAGCCAATCCTGGCGCGCGGGCGAGCAAACGTCGATGGCGACGGCGTCTTCCAGGACCTCCGAGCCGTGCTCCATCCCGGGCGGAATCTTGAGCATCTGGTTGGCTTCGAGAGTGACATCGCCGGTGGGCAGAAAGAAACGCCACTTGCCCTGGAGCACGACGATGACTTCTTCGAATGGATGCGCGTGCATGCGCGTGGCGGCGCCGGTCTTGGCCTCCAGCCGCGCCACGGTGACACTGCCCGCGTGCGCGACCTTGCGGCTGTACAAGGGCGTAACCTGGTCGGATTTGATCTGGTCCCAATCGTAAAGCTGCATGGCGACTCCGAGTAGAGGTCGACGGTTTTCAAAACCTAGATTCCTCGCGCGCTAAAGCGCGCGAGGAATGACAAAATTAAAGGTTCGTTGCGGCACGGCTAAAGCCGTGCCCTTCCCACTTCATCAATCGGCGGCGGAGGCGGAGCCGGCGCGCGTCTTCTGCGCCGCCGCATTCTTTTCTGCCGCTTCGGCCTGTCGCGTTTCCTCGCGGACGTCGATGGGGTCGAGGAAGGGCATCAAGCTGCGTAGCTTCGCCCCGACCTGCTCGATGAGGTGGTCCTGCTCGCTGCGGCGCGTGGCATAGAACCACTGCCGTCCCGCCTCGTTTTCGGCGATCCAGTTGCGCGCGTAGGTGCCGTCCTGAATCTCGGCGAGGATCTGGCGCATGGCCTTGCGGGTTTCATCGGTGACGATGCGCGGGCCGCCGGTGTAATCGCCGTGCTCGGCGGTGTCGCTGACCGAGTAGCGCATATAAGAAAGACCGCCACGGTAAAAGAGGTCGACGATGAGCTTGAGTTCGTGCAGGCACTCGAAGTAGGCGATCTCCGGCTGGTACCCGGCGTTGACCAGGGTTTCGAAGCCGGCCTTCACCAGCGCGCTGACGCCTCCGCAAAGCACGGTCTGCTCACCGAAGAGATCAGTTTCGGTTTCCTCTTTGAAAGTGGTTTCCAGAACTCCGGCGCGGGTGCAGCCGAGAGCCTTGGCGTAAGACAGCGTCAGCGCCTTGGCCTGGCCGCTGGCATCCTGGTGGATAGCCATGAGCGCGGGCGTGCCGCCGCCTTCGACAAAGACTTCGCGCACGCGATGGCCGGGCGCTTTGGGCGCGACCATGGTGACGTCGACGTCGGCCGGCGGTTGAATGGTATTGAAGCGGATGTTGAAGCCGTGGGCGAACATCAGGGTCTTGCCGCGCGAGAGATGCGGCGCGATGGCGGAGCGGTAGAGAGCCGCCTGGCCGGTGTCGGGGGTGACGACCATGATGACGTCAGCCCAGGCAGAGGCGCGATCGGGGGTGACGACGGCGAAGCCGTGTTGTTGCGCCCGGGCGCGCGAGCGGCTGGTTTCAGGCAGTCCGACCTGCACCGAAACGCCGCTGTCGCGGAGGTTCAGAGCATGGGCGTGACCCTGGGAGCCGTAGCCGAGGATGGCGACCTTCTTGCCGCGGATGAGGGCGAGATCGGCGGAATTGTCGTAGTGGATTTTGGCCATTGTTGCTCTCCTAAAAGGTCGACGGTCTAGGGTCGACGGTTTCAAAAGCCTGGATTCCTCGCGCGCTAAAGCTTGCTCGGAATGACAAAATCAAAACGTTCGTTGCGGCACGGCTCAAGCCGTGCCCTTTCCCTAAACCGAGAAGGCGATCATGCCATCGTCGGGATCAAAGGGGCTGGGAGCCGCCGCTCCATCGGCCCCGGCGGCCGCCGCAGCGGCGAGCGCGACACCGTTTCCGTTGCCATTGGCGCCGCGGGACATGGCGACGCGCCCGGTGCGCACCATCTCGAGAATGCCGTAATGGCGCAGAACTTCGAGCAGCCCGTCGATCTTGTCCTCGGTGCCGGTGATCTCGATGACCAGCGCCGAGGGAGCAACGTCGACCACGCGGGCGCGAAATACCGACGCCAGCTGCATGAGCTGGGTGCGATTCTCCGCCGTGGCAGCGACCTTGATCATGGCCAGTTCGCGGCAGACGGAAGGCTCGGCGGTAATGTTCTCGACGCTGATGACGTTGATCAGCTTGTAGAGATTGGTCTCGACCCGGTAGGTGCCGGGGGCATCGGTGTCGGTGACGATGGTCATGCGCGAGATGCCGGGCGTTTCGGTGTGTCCGACGGTGAGGGACTCGATGTTGAAACCGCGGCGGCGGAATAAAGAGGCGACGCGGTTCAGAACCCCGGGCTTGTTTTCGACGTAAACGACGAATGTGTTGAGCATGGTTAAGTTCCTAATGCGACGACGGTCGACGGCCTAAAACCTCGATTCCTCGCGCGCTAAAGCGTGCTCGGAATGACAAAAATCAAAGCGTTCGCTCGGCACGGCTAAAGCCGTGCCCTTCCCAACCCCGATGGCTGACTGCGGCACGGCTAAAGCCGTGCCCTGATACATAAATCCCGCAACTGCGGCACGACTGACGTCGTGCCCTTGCTGACTACGTGTCCGAGGCGGTCTCGACCAAGGGGCCGGGACGGCGAATCATTTCGTGTAACGACGCACCCGCGGGAACCATGGGGAAAACCGAGTCTTCCTGTTCCACGCAGAAATTGATGACCGTGGTGCCGCGATGCGAGCGCGCAGCCTGCACCGCGGGAACCACGCCGGAGCGCTGAGTGACGGTCATGGCATGCAATCCGAACGCTTGCGCAAGTTTTTCAAAATCGGGATTGACCAGCGGGGTGGCGTGATAGCGGCGGTCGTAAAAGAATTCCTGCCACTGTCGCACCATGCCGAGGTATCCGTTGTTGATGATGGCGACGTTGATGTCGATATTTTCCTGGACGATGGTGGCAAGCTCGCACATGGTCATCTGGAATCCGCCGTCGCCGACGACGACCCAGACTTCCGCGTCCGGCTGGGCCATCTTGGCGCCGATGGCGGCAGGCAGAGCGAAGCCCATGGTGCCCAGGCCGCCGGAGGTGATGAGGGTGCGCGGGTCTTCGTGATGGTAGTACTGCGCCTCCCACATCTGGTGCTGGCCGACGTCGGTCACGACCAGGGCATTGCCGCCAGTCTCGCGCCAGAGGTCGGAGATGACGTGTGCGGCATAGAGATGACCGTTGTCGGGAAGATTTTGAATGTCGCGCACCGCGACTTCGCCTTTGAGTTCGGCAATGTGAGCGAGCCAGGGAGAGCGATCCACTTCGACTCTCGGCTCTCGGCTCTCGGCTCTCGGGTATCTGTCACTGATCGCAACTCCCGGGAGAAGATCGCTCAATACGGAGCGCAGGTCGCCGATGAGGGCGACATCGACCGGGACGTTCTTGTTGACTTCGGCGGGATCGATCTCAACGTGAATCTTCCTCGCGTTGGGGGCGTAGGTTTTCAGGTTGCCGGTGACGCGGTCGTCGAAACGCATGCCGAGGGCGATAAGCAGGTCGGCTTCCTGGATGGCGTGGTTGACCCAAGCTTCGCCGTGCATGCCCATCATGCCGAGGTTCAGCGGATGCGAGGCAGGGAAGGCGCCAATGCCGAGCAGGGTCATGGCGACGGGCACGCCGGCTTTCTCGGCCAGCTCGCGGACCTGGGACAGGGCTCCGGAGAGAAGAATGCCGTGACCGGCGAGGATGACGGGCCGCTGGGCGGAATTGATGAGGTCGAGGGCGCGCTGGTAGTCCTCGCTGGGAGCGCGGCGGTCGGGCCGAGGCGGATGCTCGGGGGTACGGGTGGCTTCCCAATCGAATTCGCAGGAGGATTGCTGCGCGTCCTTGGTGATGTCGATGAGCACCGGGCCGGGACGTCCGGAGCGCGCGATCATGAAGGCTTCACGAACCACGCCGGCGACTTCGTCGGCGCGAGTGACGAGGTAATTGTGCTTGGTGATGGGGAGGGTGATGCCGGTAATGTCGATTTCCTGGAATGCGTCCAACCCGATCAGCTTGCTGCCCACCTGCCCGGTGACGCACACGATGGGCGAGGAATCCATCATCGCGGTGGCGATGCCGGTGACCATGTTGGTCGCGCCCGGGCCCGAGGTGGCTACCGCCACGCCGACCCGGCCGCTGGCCCGCGCGTAGCCGTCGGCCATGTGCGTCGCGCCCTGCTCGTGCCGCACCAGCACGTGCCGGATATTGGGATACTTGCACAACGCGTCGTAGGCGGGCAGAATCGCGCCCCCGGGATACCCGAACACGTGCGTCACCTGTTCCCGGCTCAGGCACTCCCACAGAATTTCGGCCCCGGTCATCTTCTTCTTCATCGTTTCCTCACTCACCCGCGAGTTGCGCGACCCGCGCTTACTGCGTTACCGCCCCGATTGCGGCCGACGAGACTTGATTCGCGTACTTCGCCATGACTCCGCGCTGGTAGCGCGGCGCCGGCGCCTTCCAGTTGGCCAGCCGCTGCCGGATTTCGGCGTCGCTCAGCTCCAGCGAGAGCCGCCGCGCCGGAATGTCGAACACCACGATGTCTCCGGTGCGGACCGCGGCGATGGGGCCGCCGCGCGCCGCCTCCGGCGCCACGTGCCCCGCCATCAATCCGTGGGTTGCGCCGGAAAAGCGCCCGTCCGTCAATAACGCCACCGAGTCGCCCAGTCCCGCGCCCACCAGCGCCGCCGTGACCGCCAGCATTTCGCGCATGCCGGGGCCGCCCTTGGGGCCTTCGTAGCGGATCACGACGACGTCGCCGGCAACGATGGTGCCGTCCTCGAGGGCGTCCATCGCGGCGCGTTCTCCGTCGAAGACCCTTGCGGTGCCCTCGAACACGTCGGAGTCGA
>DASSIZ010000137.1 GCA_035691485.1 Terriglobales bacterium | reverse complement strand
GTTCGTCATGGTGAACAGGTCTTTGAGACGGGGAGTCAGGTTCACCAGCTTAAGCGGCGCGCCGTTTTTCTTGCACGAGACATACAGCCCGACCAAAGTGCCCAGGCCGGAACTGTCAACATAGCTCGCAGAGGTAAGGTCGAGCACGATACGTTTCTTCTCAGGAATCAGATCGCGAACTGCGGTTTGCAGCTGTTCACTGGTGGCGGAAGTAATCCGACCGGTGCAGCGAATCACGTTCTCGGTGGGATTCTTCGTGGTCTGAAGAGTCAGTTGGGCTTCCGGGACTGCCGGGTTTGCAGCCATTGCCATGCCTCCTACGTGAAGCTTTGTGGACCGATCAAACAAAAGTGCGGCGCGGCGTTTCCACCGCGCCGGCCTGATTAAGCGACTCCGACCGATGGCTTGCCGGGTACAACATGAGGCGAGGACGCAGCCGCCATGGCCTCCGATTGCGCAATCGTCCTGGCAGCCACCGGTTTCAACCAGAGCAGGGCCAGGAAGGCGGCGATGACGTCACAGGCGATCATGCACCAGAAGACGCGACTCCATGCGCCGGTTTTTTCAAACAGCCAGGCGGCGCCGAACCCGGCGAAAATCGAAGCTGTGCCTTTCGCCGTGTACACAATGCCGTAATTGGTGGTGGCCCATTTTTTACCGAACAGGTCGCCGGTAATTGCCGGGAACAGGGAGAAGATCTCGCCCCAGGCAAAGAAGCACAAGCCGGACAAAAGAATGAACCACAGCGGTTTGTGGATCAACTGGAGAAGGGCAAAAACGGCGGCCGCTTCGGCCATGAAAGCGATGAACATAGTGTTCTCGCGGCCGATGTGGTCCGAGACCCAGCCCCAGAAAGGCCGGGTGACGCCATTCAGCAGTCGGTCTACCTCGATGGCAATCACCAGCGCCGTCATGCCGCCGAAGACGACAATTTTGTCAACCTTGTAGGAAGACGCCATCGGGTTCAGCTGGGCGGTGACCACCAGTCCGCCGAAGGCAACCAGGGTCATCATGAAATAGATCATCCAGAAGGAGCCGGTGCGCACCATTTCCACCGGCGTCATGTCGATGGCGGAGGTGCGAACCTTGGCTTTGGTGGTGGCTTGCTTCTGCAGCCAACCGGGCGGGGACCAGCCTTGCGGAGGTTTGGCCAGGAAGAGCGCGGCGCTCAGGCAGACCGCCCCCTGAATGATGCCCCATACCACAAAAGTGTGCTGGTACCCGGCGGCCTTGATCATTTTGGCGATCGGGGCGACGGTGATGGCCGTCCCGATGCCGTAGGCACCGGCGGTGAGGCCGACGCAGAGACCGCGGTGATCGGGAAACCACTTCAAGGCGTTGCCGATGCTACCGCCATAGACGATGCCGGCACCGATGCCGCCCAAGCAGTACCAGAGATACAGAGGGCGCAAGCTCTCGGCGTAGCCGGCGCCGATCCAACCCAGTCCGACCAGAATGCCGCCAACGCCAAGCATAAGTCGCGGGCCGATGCGGTCGACCAGGTAACCTTCGAAGGGAACCAACCAGGTTTCGACCAGGATGAAGAGAGTGAACGTCAGCTGAATCATGGACAGCTTGACGTTCATGTGAGCTTGGAGTGGTTTACTGAACAGGGTCCAGGCATACTGCAAATTGGCGATCGCCATCATCGCAACGATGCCGGCCACCAATTGGACCCATCGGTTAACGATGCGCGACGGATGAATCAGCTGCGCATTCGCGGCTTCTGCCATAACAGGCACCTCCCGACTGGCGTCGGATGAACAGGATCAAAAACGAAAATGCCAGACTTGACTGGGCCGGAGGTGCAACTGTCCCGGAAGTGGGCGGGTAACCCGCCGGCTGTTTAAGCCGGCGGATTATCTGCTGCCAGATCCTTTTCGAACGGAATCACGCCCGGGATCAGCCATTTCGTCCACATCTGATCTATCTTGCTCTGGAAATAATCAAGATCGTCGTTGGTGAAGTGAGCAAACCGTCCCTGCTTGAGCAGGTAATCCCGGACCGGCTTGCGCGGAATCTTGCCATCGGCGATCTGCTGCGTTCGCCCGGTGAGGCGAATCTTGCCATCCTCAACTTCGTAAAGCGGCCAAACGCCGGTCTGCACCGCCAACTCGCCCAACTCATGGGAAAGGATAGGATCGTAATCCCAGCCCTTCGGACACGGATCCAACGAGTGAATAAAGGTCGGTCCGCCGATCGTCAGCGCTTTTCGGATGCTGTTCATACCATGCAAGCCATACGACATGCAAATGGTAGCAACGTAGCGGCAGGTGGGATGGCCGACCGCCATCAGGCCCGCCATGTTCTTCTTCCAGCGGTGATGCATGATGCGCTTCACCGTCCCCGGGGTGCTGAAGGTGGTATTGGCGCCCCACGGGGTGCTGCCGGAGAGCTGAATGTCGGTGTTGGCGTAGGATTCGTTGTCATACAGCAGGATGAGACAGTTGTAGTCGGGATGGGTCAAGGTGGCGGAGATCGCACCGAGCCCCATGTCCGCGCCGCCACCGTCGCCGCAGAAGGCGATGACGTTGATCGGCTCCTTCTTCATCTTGCCCTTGCGCATCTGCGCCTTGAGACCCGCAGCGGCGCCGAGCGCCGCCGAGCCACTGCTGCCCAGCTGCGTGTGCATCCATGGCACTACCCAGGAGGTGCTGTAGTAGGTGGTGTTGGCCACGTACATGCAGCCGGTGCTGCCCAGCACGATGGTACGGGGTCCGGCAGCCTTCACCATCATCTTCATCACCAGGGCCGACTCACATCCCTGGCAGGTGCGGTGGCCGGAGGTGAAGAATTCGTGGGTCGGAATCTTCTTCACTGACTTGAACGGATCCAACTGCTGGGTCGGATCAATCTGTACGAATGTCGCCATAACTCCTCATCCTTTCGAATTCGTGTGGCGCGGGGTCCCGAGCCGTTTATCTGTTGGGCTCGCCGCTTACTCGCGCAACCCGATCCACTGCGTCAGCGGCTGCGCCTTGCCTTCAGCCGCCTTGTAAACCGAATCAGTAATTCTTTCGACATCGGGGAGGGTTACTTCGCGCCCGCCCAGGCCGCAGATGAAGCCCAGCACCGGCGGTTTCTTGCCCGATCCCGGGTAAAGCGCGTTGCGCACCTCGCCCGCCAGCACGCCGCCGAGATGGGGCGACCCGAACGAGTAATCGCGATCGATGACGCCGACCGCCTTGAAGCGAGACAGGCACTTGGCCAGCTCGTCGGCGGCAAAAGGACGGAACCACCGCATGCGCACGAAGCCGACTTTCTTGCCCGCCTTGCGCATCTGGCGAATGGCGACCTTGACCGGCGTGGACAACGTGCCCATGCCCATGAGCACCACGTCGGCATCCTCGGTCTGATATTCCTCGAAGAAGGGATTGCCGTAGGAGCGCTTAAAGACGCGCTCGAAGTCGGCATACGCTTCCTTGATGACACCGAAGGTCCTCTCCATGGCCGCGTAGTTCTGGCGCCGGATTTCCATGACCCAATCTTCGTTGGCTTGCGGCGCAACGGTGATGGGATTATCCGGATGCAGCAACAGGTCGGCACGATTGTAGCGGGGCAGGAATTCGTTGACCGTTTCCTGCGATGGAATGTGAACGAGTGACTGCGAGTGCGTCAGGAAAGCGCCGTCGCAGCTGATGGCACAAGGCAGGAAAATGCGCCGATCCTCGGCCACGCGATAGGCGATCAATGTGGTATCGAGCGCTTCCTGGCCACTGTCGACCCAGTTCAGCATCCAGCCCAGGTCGCGTACCGTCAGCGCATCGTTGTGTTCGGTGCCGAAGGCGCCCGGATCGTCGAGCGCGCGGTTGCCCACCATGCACACCATGGGAAGCCGCAGCGCCGGAGTGACCGTCAAAGCCTCCATGGCATACATCCATCCCACACCGCTGGAACCGCAGAAGACGCGGGCGCCAACGGCGGAGGCGTGCTTCACGATCTCGAACTGCGAGTGTTCGCCTTCGGCCACGATGTATTCGCAGTCCATCTCGCCATTCGACACCAGCTTGGAGACGTACTGCATGACGGTGTCATAGGGCCGGATGGGATAGGCCGTAACCACGTCAACGTCGGCGAGCTGACAAGCGACCGCGATCGCCTCGCTTCCGGTGATCAACGCGGTCTTATCGGTACCCTTCTTCTCTTCTCTTACGGGGGCAATTGTCGCCATGACTTCCTCTCCTCGCTATCCTTCTTGGGCGATCTGCAGCATCTCGCCGACCTGTTCTTTGTATTGGCCGAGATAACGGAAGCCATGCGACCGCTCCGGCCGGTGTTCGATCTTCTGGTTCAGCCACGTCAAGTAGCCGGTGGAATCCTTGCGCCACATCTCCCACTGGCTGGCGTTGTCGTTGAATTCGGTCTCCGCCACCATGGTGACGCACTTCTCGACGGGGCAGACCGCCTCGCAGACGCCGCATCCACAGCAAGCTTCCATGTTGGCGTCGTAGAGACCTTCCGGGGTGACGTCGAAGCAGGTGTCGGGACACTGCAGCCAGCACAGCGTGCACTTGATGCAGGTCTCGAAGTTGACTACCGGACGCATGGTGCGGGTGGAGAATTTCTTGAACACCTGGTTGCGGTCCGGACGGATGCCGCCCTGGACGTGGGTTGTCGGATCTTCGACCGGCTTGCCCGCGGTGATGCAGGGGATGGCAATGCCCTCGCCCATCTCGTGCCACTTCGGCAGATCGAACCTGTAGGGGGTCTCCTGATTGCCCGAGCCCGGCTTCACCGGCACCTTGGTCGTGAGTTTGTACGACTTTTCCGCCGAGGCGACCTTCACCTGGTCGTGCCATTCGGTGAGGATGGTTTTCTTGATCGATTCCAGGCTGACCATCTCGGGGAGCACCTTGGCGATGGCGCCGAGGATGCGGACATCGGAGTGGTCATCTTTATAGACCCATAGTCCGGAGAAGCTGCGCGTGCCCTTGACGATGGCCAAGTTGTAGGGCGTGGTCTTGGCGTGGGCCATCGACATCAACTTTTCCGGCGGCTCCATCGAAGTGACGATGAGCGTGCCGTTCGGCTTGGTCAACTGGTTGATCGGCTGCAATCCGTACCAGGCCCACGATTCCACGCCTTTGAACAGGGTGTCGTCGACACAGATGGTGACATCGACTTCCTTCGGTTCGTATTTCGCCATGCCCTCTTCGAGGGTAAGTTCGTCATCGGCGACAATGGCGAAGTACTTGGCCGGAATGCCGTTGCGCTCCGGGCTGTCGCCGTAGCGGCCGAAGCTCATGCCGGGCTTGCCGTCCAGGTGCGCGGCCAGCACGATGCCGCGGCTGATATTAGCTGCTAGTTTTTTCTGGAAAATCCCTCGATAAACGATCTCAACCGCGAACAACCTGCCCATCGCGTCCTCCGCTTGTTTTAGAACTTCGTGAGTACGATCTTTTCCACCGATTCGATATGCCGGCACATGGCAGCTTCGGCGCCGGCGGCGTCCTTCCGCTGAATCGCTTCCAGGATCTCCCGATGACCGGCCATCGAGCGCTCCGGCCGTCCTTCCACCTGCAGCGACCGCTCGCGCGTGTCGCGCAGCAAATCCATCAGAACATCCAGCACCTTCAACACCACGCTATTGTCGGCTGCCAGCGCTATCGCGTAGTGAAAGTCGTTGTCCTCTTCGATCGCCATTTCGCCGGCGGCCATCTTTTCCTGCTGGCGCCGCAGAATATTTTCCATTTCCGATACTTCATCCGGTGTCGCGTGCTCGGCCGCGCGCCGCGCCAACGGGGGCTCGATCATCTTGCGCACGTCGAGCAGTTCGCCGACCAGCTTGCGCTTTTGCACCAGGACTTGCGTCAGAGGATTGAATACAGCGTCGCTGGCGCGCTCACGCACCACCGTTCCCAAACCCTGCCGCGCCTCCACCAGCCCGGAAAGTTCCAGAGCGCGAATGGCGTCGCGAATCGAGCTGCGGCTGACTCCGAACATGTCGGCCAGCTGCCGCTCCGGCGGAAGCCTGTCGCCCGTTTTCATTTTTTCCGTGATCATCTTCTCGATCTGCCGGGCGATCTCTTCGTAAATCCGGTTGCGCCGGACGGTTTCGAACTCGGGTTTCACGGCCGCGTGCATGAATTCCAGGAGGCGAATTCCCATTTCGGGAATTGGTCTGATGACCGGACCAATTCTACTCCTCTAATGTTCGCCTTCGTCAAGGGGCGGGATGATTTTTTATTTCCCATGCTTTCAGCGGCTTAGCGGCGTGCCGCAGATCCGGCAGGATTTTTATCTTGGGGACATCTCTGGCTGCCTTCCCGTTTTGGGGAGGTGCCGCCCCCGGTTGCGCAGAAAATCAAAGCGGAGTAAAGTACGCGACCAAATTTCCTCTCCGGCTCCTCGGCTCATCACCATCTCGCAGATCACTTGGAGGCAACGAATGAAGTGGGGCATTCAGAGTGTATTGTCCTGGGCTGCCATCGTCGGCATTAGCCTGTGCGCGGGCGGCCAGCAGACACCCAAAACACAAAAAAAGAAGAGCGGCGCCGTCACCGGCAAGCACTACACGCTCAGCGCCACCAAGGAAAACGTGCAATGGGGTTGGCTGGACGCCAATGAGAAGCCGCGCCTCACGATCCAATCCGGCGACACCGTGTCGGTGGAAACCTGGTATCACGCGCTGGACGCGATCAAGCCGGCGCCGACCGATCACACTATCGCCGGCCCGCCGATGGATGAGTTGGCTCGCCTGCGCAAGGCCAATCCCGGCGGCGGCCCGCACTCGCTGACCGGTCCCATCTATATCGAAGGCGCCGAACCTGGCGACACGCTGGAGATCCGCATCCTGAAGATTGTGCCCAAGGAATACGGGCAGAACTTCAACCTTCCGGGAAAGGAATTTCCCACCGGACTGCTGCCCAAGGAATTTCCCGAAGGCTTCGTCCGTTATTACCAGTTCGACCTGAAGAAAATGCAGACCGAGTTCAAGCCCGGGATCATGGTTGATCTGAAACCGTTTCCCGGCATCATTGCGGTAGCTCCGGACCCGAACGAGCCCAAGGAAAAGGCCGGTCCGCCGATCAAGGATGCGCAGGGACGCACCAGCTCTTTGCGTCCCTGGAAGAACGGCTCGAACATGGACCTGAACGAATTGCAGGCGGGCTCGACGCTTTACCTGCCGGTGTTCGTAAAAGGAGCGCTGCTGTGGACCGGGGACTCCCATTGCCGGCAAGGCAACGGCGAAATGAACCTGGAAGCGATCGAGTGCGCCTACAAGGAGATCGAGCTGCAGCCGATCGTGCACAAGACGAAAACGGAGTGGCCCTGGGCAGAGACGAAGACGCACTGGATCTTCATGGGCTTCGACGAGGACCTGACGGAGGCAACCAAGATTGCCGTCACCAACACCATTGATTGGCTGTCCAAGCAGACGATGGTTCCGATGGACCGCTACGAAGCGTACGCGCTGACCTCGATCGCGGTGGACTGCGACATCACGCAGATGGTGGACATCCGCAAGGGCGTGCACTGCATGGTGCCAAAGTCAATTTTCGTGAAGAGGTAACAACCAAAAGCGCCACCGATTTTCGCGGATGAACACGGATAAGTTCTTAAAGTCTTATCCGTGTTGATCCGTGGTTTGATTTGGCTTGTCTACACCAGCTCGAACTTCAGCTCGCCTAACTTTTCCAGGCTGCACGCGATCTTGTCGCCGGGCTTGAGCCAGACCTGCTTGTCCTTGGGCATGCCGAAGATCACGCCTTGCGGCGTGCCGGTGTAAATGATATCGCCCGGATGCAGCGTGATGGTCCTGGAGACGTAGGAGACCAGATACTTGCAGTCGTAAATCATGTCATTGGTGTTCCAGGACTGGCGAGTCTCACCATTGACACGACACTCCAGCTTCAAATTGTTAGGGTTGGGAATCTGGTCGGCGGTGACCATGTACGGACCGACGGGTCCGAAGCCGTCCGGCGTCTTGCCCGCAAGCCACTGCCCGCCGGTGTCATACTGCAGGTCGCGTGCCGTGAAGTCGTTGCCGGTTGCATACCCGGCGACATAAGAGAGTGCGTCCCCCTCGCTGACATTGTGAGCAGCTTTCCCGATCACGATTACCAGTTCCACTTCGTAATCGAATTTCTTGGCGACATCGACGGGGAGCTTGATCTTGCCGTTGTGCCAGTTCAACGCGGTGTTGTACTTGCTGAACAGCACGGGCTGCTTGGGAAGCTGTGCCCCGATCTCCTCCGCGTGCCGGCGATAGTTGAGACCGATGCAGACGATCTTCTGGGGTCGCGTCACCAGCGGGCCGTAGTCGATGCTGCTCTCGGGCAAGTACGCTTTCGCCAGCTTATTCGATTTTGCCGCCGCGTCCACCAACGCGTTCAGCGCGGGTCCGTCTTCGTTTTGGAGAAGATCGTCCACCGTCGCGGGTGCGTGCATCTTGAGTATGGCCGCCGCCGCCGGCACGTCGAGGATGCCCTTTTCCGTCTTGACCCCCAGGATCCTTTGGTTATCGCGGAAGATGTGAAGCACGGTCAGGTTTCTTGCCATTCCGCGCTGCTGCTTGCTTGAAGCTTCGTTCTGAGCGCTGCCCATGCTCAATCCGCCGGTGGCCGCCATCGCGCCGACCACGCCGGCTCCTTTCAGAAATGTTCTGCGGCTGCTCGCCATGACTGTCCCTCCATGATGAATTGCGCCAACCATGTTGGCGCCGGTCTTACTTCAACGTGGCCGCGCCTGCGGCGGCGCATTGGCCGTCGTGCTCGCTGAGGTCGCCGGACAGTCCGATGGCGCCGACAATTTTGCCGTCCACGATCAGCGGCAGTCCGCCTTCCACCGGGACTGCTCCCTCCAGCGCGAGGACACGCAAGCCGGCCCCGCCGGAAGCCAGGTTGTCCTGCAACAGCTTGCTGGGACGCTTGTACAGAGCGGCCGAACGCGCCTTATTGATGGAGACCTTGGCGCTGCCGAGCTGCACGTTGTCCATTTTTTCGTAATAGACAAGATTGCCGCTGGGATCGACAACGGCGACCGCCATCAGCCAGTTATTCTTGCGCGCTTCGGCAAGCGCGGCGGCCGCCGCTTTCTTGGCGGCCTCCACTGTAATGGGAGGTCCGTATGGCGTCAGATAAAAGCTGGTACTGGAAGAAGCCGGTGCTTGCGCCAATGTTGCGAGACCGGCAAAGAGTAACCACAGCCCTGCAGAAAGCTTAACAATGCGCTGCGACATGGCGGCACCTGGCTGCGAACGGACGAGTGGCCCGTTGCGGTGGCGCATGTTAGCCGCGAGGCACGGCGCAAGTCAATGTGCGCGGAATGAACTTAGTGAGTTTGCTCCGCCGCCGCCGCTTCCTTCACGTATCCGGGGCTGAGCGTGTTCTTCTTTTTGGCGATCGTCAGCAGCGTCGGGTAAAACTGCACAAAGGTGGTGTCCACGGCCGCGTGTTTCTCGTGGCAGGAGTAGCAATCAGCGGAAGTGGGGATCATCTTCGCCGCCTTGTCGTCGTCGAAGCCAAAAAATGCCCACTTGCCGGGGAATCTGGCTTCATCCTTTATATGTACTTCCATTCCCATCATCTCGGTGCTCTGGAAGTGCCCGGTATGATTGATGGAGCCCTTGGTCTGGGCGCCTCGAACTTCAAGCACGAGAATAGTCTTGTCGGGCCAGGTACCGGTTTCGACGAATGCCTTGTACGCTTCCGGGTTAACGAAAACATTGTCGAACATGGAATGGTCCATCGCCATTGCGCGCGGACTATAGCTCATGTCCACTCCCGAACTCAGGAAGACCCACTCACGGTAATCGAGAGGAGCTTCGAGGCGTCCGTCGGCCGTGTAATGTGGCTCGTGCGGGTTCTTCGCCGTGCTTTGCGCATGCAGGGCAACGACATACTGCAACGCGAAGACAATGAC
>DASSIZ010000136.1 GCA_035691485.1 Terriglobales bacterium | reverse complement strand
GGATTTGTTCGTGGATTTCTATGGCGAAGAGTGAATCTTCCCAGTTCGACGTCTCCAAGGTTTCCCGGAGGTGTCGAAACCTTGGCAACGTCGGAAACTTCCGAAACCTGGTTGGTCGATGAAGGCTCACCTCACACGTCGTTACTGGTTTTCCGCCTCGCATCGCTTGCACAGCGACGACATGTCGGAAGAGGAGAACCGCGCCACCTATGGCAAATGCAACAACCCGTTTGGCCATGGCCACAATTACGCGCTGGAGGTCACGGTGAGCGGGTCCGTCGATCCCAGCACCGGGATGGTTTGCAACCTGGCTGACCTCGACGGTTTTGTCGCGGGCGCAATCTTGTCGCGCTATGAGCACGCCAACCTCAACACCTTGCCCGAATTCAGCGCCCGCGTTCCCACCACCGAAAACCTTTGCATTGAGATCTACGAAATATTGCAGCGCGGGTTCCCTTACGCCCATCTGGAAAAGGTGAGGATGGATGAGACGATGATGAACTCCTTCGAATATGCCGGAGGAGCGGAGGCGCGTCATTAGCGCCAAGAAAGGACCTATGTCGCAAGTCGCAGAATCCCCCACGCTGGCCGGCGCCGGCTTCGCCGATCTGGTGCATGAAGTGCTTGTGCGCCTGGGCGAAGATCCCAATCGCGAAGGCCTGTTGCGCACGCCGGAGCGCGTCCAGCGCGCCATGCAGCACCTGACCAAGGGCTATCACGAAGACGCCGAAACCATGCTCAAGAGCGCGCTCTTCACCGTCAATTACGACGAGATGGTGATCGTCAAGGACATCGAGATGTTCAGCCTCTGTGAGCACCACATGCTTCCGTTTTTCGGCAAGGTGCACATCGCCTACGTGCCCAATGGAAAAGTCATCGGGCTGAGCAAGCTGCCGCGCCTGGTCGATATCTTCTCGCGACGCCTGCAGGTCCAGGAGCGTTTGACCACGCAGATCGCAGAAACCCTCCAGCGCGTGATCGAGCCGCAGGGCGTCGGCGTGGTGGTGGAAGCGCGTCACCTGTGCATGATGATGCGCGGGGTGGAAAAACAGCACTCCGCGGCGGTGACCTCCGCCATGCTCGGCGCCTTCCGCAACGAGCACGAAACCCGAGAGGAGTTCCTCTCCCTGATCCGCGCCAAAGCCGGGAACGGAAGCTTCTAGTCAAGGTTTCGCAGGTGTCGAAGGTTCCTCAAGTTTCGGATGTTTCCATGGGAAACAACCGAACGTTTCCCAACCCAACTCCGCCTTTCCCTTTGTCCATCGTGTATCCTTCTACGCTCGATGAAGAAGACGGAAGCAAGGCCCGAGTCGCTGGCGGGGAAAGTCGCGGTTGTCACCGGCGCCAGCCGCGGAATCGGCTGCGCGGTCGCTGCCGCGCTGGTGGCGGCGGAATGCACGGTGATCGCGGCGTCACGCACGCTGTCGGCAACGCGCAACAAGTCCGCCTCCCGGCCAGCGGGAACCGGCCTGACGCCGGTGACCGAGATCCGCTGCGACGTCCGCGATGAAGCTTCGGTCGCGCTGCTGTTCGCCAAGATCCGGGAGCAATTCGGGTGCGTCGATATCCTGGTCAACAACGCCGGCACGGCGCACGCGCTGCGCAACATCGAAGAGCTGCCGCCGGAGGTCTGGCGGGAAGTCATCGACACCAACCTGACCGGAATGTTTCTGTGCACGCAGGCGGCGCTGCCCTTGATGAGCAAAGGCGCCGTCATCGTGAACAACCTGTCGGTTGCCGCGCGCGGCGTCTTTCCGGGAGAGTCGGCCTACTGCGCTTCCAAGTTCGGCGCGCTGGGATTTACGGAGACGCTGCGCGAAGAAGTACGCGAACGCGGCATCCGCGTCATCGCGCTTCTGCCCGGCGCGACCGCCACCGACATCTGGAACAAGTTCATGCCGGAAGCGCCGCGTGAAAAGATGATGTCGGCGGAAACCGTGGCCCGCGCGCTGGTAAACGCGATCACGCTGCCGGAAAACGCGGCAGTAGAGGAGTTGAGGTTAGCGTCGGTTGCGGGAAAAGTGTGACTTTCACGAATCGTAGCGGAAACGCCGCCGCCGTTGAGAAGGGAAGAGCTTGATCAAAATCAGGCCGGCGGCAAAGCCTCCGACGTGCGCCCAGAATGCGATGCCGCCGCCGGTCTGGCTGGAGTAGGCGATCGAGGTGGCGGCGCCGCTCAGGAACTGCACCAGGAACCAATAGCCGAGCACGATCCAGGCCGGCAGCCAGAGGAAGAACACGAACAGGAAGGGAACCAGCGTGAGCACGCGCGCCGACGGGAACAGCACGAAGTATGCGCCCATCACTCCGGCAATGGCGCCGCTGGCGCCGACGCTCGGGATGCGCGAGAGGGGATTGAAGAAGGTGTGCACCAGCGACGCGGCCAGGCCGGAGAGCAGGTAGAAGACCAGGTAGCCGAAGTGGCCGAGATGGTCTTCGATGTTGTCGCCGAAGATGTAGAGCACCCACATGTTCGAGATCAGGTGCAGCCAGGAGGCGTGCATGAACATGGCGGTCAGGATCGGGATGAAGGCCAGCTCGGCGCTCACCGCGTGCGAGCCTCGGATCAGCGCGGTCACGCGATAAGGCTGGAAGCCGAAGACGTTGACCACCTGCTGTGCCGGCGCCGGCACGCCCAGCCACATGCAGAGGAAGATCAGGGTATTGAGCGCCATCAGGAAGTAATTGACGTACGGCGTGCTGTAGCGCGGTGTGTCGTCTTTCAGGGGGATCATCGAGCTGCGCGGTTGACCGGATCACCGTCGCCCTTCACGATAGCAGAGACACCATGAACGGGGTACTGGTTATCGACAAGCCGTCCGGCATGACCTCACACGACGTGGTGAAGTGTGTGCGGTATGCGCTGCAGGAGCGCTCGGTTGGTCACCTGGGCACGCTGGACCCGATGGCCACGGGAGTGTTGCCGCTGGTGCTGGGCAAGCTGACACGGCTGGCGCAGTTCTATAACGACGCCGGCAAGAGCTACGAAGGACAGATCCGGTTCGGGTTCGCCACCGACACTTACGACGCCGAGGGTGAAGCGGCCGGGCCAGCGCAGGAAGTTAAAGTAACACTTGAAGAAGTTCGGGAGGCGGCCGCCAGGTTTTGCGGGGAAATCGAGCAGATGCCACCAGCGTTTTCCGCCAAGAAAGTCCAGGGAGTGCCCGCCTACAAGCTGGCGCGCAAGAAGCAGGAAGTGACACTGGAGCCGGTGCGCGTCGAGATCAAGGAATTCGAGATCCTGGACCTGGACGGGGAAGTCGCGAGCTTCCGCGCGCGCGTCTCGTCGGGGACCTACATGCGCGCGGTGGCGCACGAGATGGGTCAGCAGCTGGGAGTGGGGGCGCACCTTTTGCAATTGCGGCGGACGGCGGTGGGGGAGTTTACGGAAGCGGAGTGCTGCACGCTGGAGCAGCTGGAAGAGGCCGCCAAGGGTGATGAACTGGAAAAGCTGATGATCCACCCGCGGCGGATACTGCCGGCGTTTCCCTGCGTCACCGCGGATGAATTGAACGTCAACCGCATATGCCACGGACAAGCGGTGAATCTTCCGGAACTGTCGCGGGCGAGACTGGTAAAGGTGTTCGCCGGACAGGCGGAATTAATTGCGATTGCCAACCGGGTGGCGGGAACGCTATTTCATCCCAAGATCGTGTTGGTCTCGACTTCGTAAGCGCACAAAGCGCTCACATGAGGGAACACCAAGAATGGCCAGTCTGAGTAGTAATGTCCGATAACGGATATTATGTAAAGTCACGAAAAGGACCGGGAGCAATACGGCCCCCCATCCGCCAGTTGATGCCGCGCCGGCAGTTTTCCAGTGACGGATGACAGCGCTTAGCTGTGCTTGTGCGGTGGTTGTCGCAACCTCTATTGTGGACCGGGCGCGAGCACCTGATCCAGCTCAGCCCGAAATTGGCGCAGTGCTTCGAGGCGTTCCGGCGTGGCCTCCATGGTCTCGGACTTGGCGCGGAATACCTGCCGGCCTCCCTCTTCCACCAGCACGCCCATGACTTCGCCCATGCGCCAGCCGGGGGTGCCAATCATCACCAGCCCATTTGGCGTGGCTTCCAGCAACGCGATGCAGCCGCCGCGGACGACGCCTATGGCTTTGGGAAAACGATCAAAGGTCTGGAGGTCAAAGGCGGCCTGGTAAAGGCGCTGGAGCTGTGCGGCGGGATCCATGAAGGTATAAATTTCGATCGGGCAATTGGGTAAAGTGCATGGGAACTGAACTGGCAGACACTTTACTCAATTACCCGATTATCAAATTCAACTTCCAGCCTACATCTTGTAGCGCCCGAGGTCCTCGTCGCCGAGGTTCTCCAGCCATTTGCGGAGTTCTTCCTGGGAGACGCGATCGGAGACGGCGCTGGCCATCTTGGAGGTTTTCAGCACCTCGTCTTCGACGAAGATCGGGCAATCCACGCGCAGCGCGAGCGCGAGGGCGTCGGAGGGACGCGAATCGATGCTGACAATCTGGCCGTCGCGTTCGACCCAGATGATGGCGAAGAAAGTGTCGTCACGCAGTTCGTTGACCACCACTTTGCGAACACTGGCGTCGAGGCCGATGAGCATGTTCTTGAGCAGGTCGTGGGTCATGGGACGCGGCGTGGTGACCTTCTCGATTTCCAGGGCGATGGCATTTGCCTCGTAGATGCCGACCCAGATGGGGAGCACGGAATCGCCGCCGACGTCCTTGAGAATCACGATGGGCATGTTGGTCACTGGGTCCATCATCAAGCCCCGAATTTTCATCTCGACTTCCATCGTGCCCTCCGACTCCTTTAGACGGCCATTTCCCCCAATAAGCTGTTTGGGAAGGTGGCCGTGACGCGCACCGGCACGTACTGGCCGACGCGCGGCTCATCGCCTCCGCTGGTAATGAAGTTTAGCACCTTGTGTTGCGAGGTCCGGCCGATCCATTGTTGCCGTTGTACATTCCTCCCTTCCACCATCGCTTCCAGCGTGTCGCCCAAATGACGGTGGTTCAGGGTGGCGGAAATTTCTTTCTGTCGGGCGTTGAGCACGGCCAGGCGCAACGTCTTTTCTGCTTCCGGAAGGCTGTCGATATAGGTGAGCGCGGGCGTGTTCGGCCGCGGCGAGTACTTGAAGGAGAACACGCCGTCGTAGCCGACCTGGTCGAGCAGCGAGATGGTCTGCTCGAAGTCGGCTTCGGTTTCGCCAGGGAATCCGACAATGATGTCGGTTGTGATGCTGATCCTTCGCTTGGCGGCTTTCATCCAGGCGATCCGTTCCAGGTACTGCTCGCGGGTGTAGAGCCGCTTCATCAGGTCGAGAACGCGGGTGGAACCGCTCTGGACAGGCAGGTGAACGTGGTCGCAGAGGGCGGGAACGGCGTCGATGGCATCGACAATGTCTTTGCCGAAATCGCGCGGATGCGAAGTGGTGAACCAGACGCGGCGGAGGCCTGGAATTTCACCTACCGCAACCAGCAGCTCAGCAAATGTCTTGTTTCCTGACGGATCACGATAGGAGTTCACGTTTTGCCCGAGCAATTGAATTTCCGTGAAGCCCTGGTCGGCCATCTTGCGCGCCTCGGCGAGAACGGAATCGGAAGTTCGGCTGCGCTCCTTGCCGCGGGTGAAGGGAACGACGCAATAGGCACAGAACTTGTCGCAGCCCTCGATGATGGTGATGTAGCCGCGATGCGGGTTGCTGCGAGCCGTGTATTCGGTTTCGAAGGTGAGATCGGTCTGGCGATCGTCGAGGCCGGTGACGCGCGAGTTCCCTGCCTCGATCTGCACCAGCATGTCGGGCAGGTTGCGATACGAGGCCGAGCCGCAGACGAGCGAGACATGCGGCGCGCGCTCGAAAATCTTTTCGCCTTCCTGTTGCGCGACGCAGCCGAGGACTCCGAACTTCTTGCCTTGCTTCTGAAGGGCCTTGAAATCGGCGAGACGATGGAAGACCTTCTGCTCGGCCTTGTCGCGGATGGAGCAGGTGTTGTAGAGAACGAGGTCGGCCTCGTGCACGGTTTCCACCTGGCGGTAGCCCTGGGAGACAAGCGTGCCGATTACCTTCTCGGAGTCGTGCACGTTCATTTGGCAGCCGAAGGTTTCCAGGTAGAACGTCTTGTCAGAAGTCGCTGACATCCTCTTGAGTATAAATGAGGCGCGGGCGCCGCGACGGCTGCAGTGGTGCTAGCCGCCTTTGCGCACCAAGTCGAGGAAGTACTGGTGGACGCGCTTGTCGTCGGAGAGTTCAGGATGGAACGTTGCCGCCACCACGCTTCCCTGCCTGACCAGGACGGGATCGTCACCTTCGCGGGCGAGCACTTCCACGCCGGGGCCTAACTTCTGAAATTTGGGGGCGCGAATGAAAACCATTTCCAGCGGCTCCGGGCCCAGCTTGGAGGCGCCGAGACGAATAGAGCTGTCGATTTGACGGCCGTAGGCATTGCGCTGGATGGTGACGTCGAGTGCGCCCAGCCCGGGCTGCGGCGGATTGCCGACCTGGTGCGCGAGCAGGATGGCACCGGCGCAGGTGCCGAAGGTGGGCTTCAGGCGGACGAATTGCTTCAGTTTCTCGAAGCCGGCCTCGCCGAGCAGCTTGAGGAAGGTGGTGGACTCGCCGCCGGGAATGACCAGCGCGTCGATCTCATCCAACTGCTCCGGTTTTTTCACCAGCACGACTTCGGCGCCGAGTTCCTGCAGCCGTCGGCGGTGCGCGTCGAAGTCGCCTTGCAGTGCCAGCACTCCGATTTTCATGGTCAACTATTTCGATGAAGGCTGGAACGCGTTCGCTACAAACGTTAAAAAACTCAAGAATCAGCCACTGATGAACAGGGATGAACACAGATGAATGTTGGAAATCCGTGTTGATCCGTGTTGATAGGTGGCTAGCCTTTTACTTCCTTATCCTTTTCCCAGCCTTTCCAGGACGGCGCCGACAACCAGCGGCAGGCCCACGGTGGCGTCGAGAAACACTTCGGCGAATCGCCCGCCTTCTTCCGGAGGCACGAATTTTCCCCAGGAAATCGCTTCCGTGTACGGACTGCCCGACAAACCGCCCCAATACACGGGCTCGGGACAGATGCGCAGGCCGTAGTGAAAGCGCTTGAGCGGAACGTCCTCGCCGCCGCGGCGGTGACGAAGCTCCAGGTACGGCCCCAGCTGTTGCGTCCAGTTGCGCGGCACGCCGCCACCGATGGTGAACACGCCCATGCGCGGCGAAGCGAGCATGGTGTCGGCGTACTTGTTCACGTCTTCAAAAGGGTCATAACGCAATTGCGGCCGGTTCTGCCTGGCGCGCATGCGGTTGTGAAGAGCGAAATCGAGGCCAAGCTCGGAGTCGGTAAAGGCGGGGACAAAGACGGGCACGTTTTTCTCGTAAGCTGATTTCAGGATTCCCCGCTCCTTGACGTGCTTGCTGAGTTGCTCGCCGATGGCGCGATTCAGTTTCCACGAGCACACCGTCTGCGCGGCATCCCATTTGTCGAGGATGGGCGCGACGATGCGCTCCACCTGGTCGAGGTTCTGCTCCGGCTCCAGGGTGTCATAGACGCGGTTGTAGCCGGCCTCGTAAAGCTCAACATCGTTCATCTTGGGATCGTAAACGTAGTGCGAGCGGCCGATGCCCTCGACAAGGCCGTGGGCCATCAAAGCGCCGGTGGAAACCAGCGCCCGCACGATGCCGCGGTCTATCAGCTCGGTGATGATCAGGCCTTGCTTGGCGACGGTCATGGCGCCAGCCAGGGTCATCACAATCAGGCAGTCTTTGTCGCGCGCCATGGCTTCCAGAACGTCGGCGGCCTCGCCCACCTGCCGTCCCGTAAAGGCAGTGCGGCCCATGGCGCGAACCAGGTCATCCACGCCGCGGATGCGCCCGAGATCGAGCGATTCCAGTGGAACCAGGTGGTCTTCTTCGGGCGTGTGCAGGCGGCGGTCGATGCCGGCGCCTTCGGGAGCGTGTGCGCCGTGCTGCTTCTTGCCATGACCGGAACCCTGGCCGTGTTTTTGTTTCAAGCCTTCACCTCGAACCGAAAGTAGCCGCAGACGGACGCGGAAAAATGCTGAGTTGGAAACAGCCAAATTAAACGTCGGGCCACTGTCGCGTCAACGCCGGGCGAGGAACGAAGCGCGTATGACGATCGCAAATCTCGCTCTGCTATTCTTATGCGTTCACGGAGGAAACTTGGCGGCACCCGAGCAGTTTCGCGTGGGACTGATCCAGATGTCGTGCTCTCCCGATCCGGAGAAGAACCTGGAACACGCGATGGACATGGTGCGTGAAGCGGCCGGACGCGGCGCGCAAGTAGTGTGCTTGCCGGAGTTGTTCCTGGCGCAGTATTTCTGCCAGCGCGAAGATGCGGCGTTGTTCGACCTCGCCGAGCCCATCCCCGGTCCGACCACGACCCGCCTGTCGCAACTGGCACGGCAGCAGAAGATCGTGCTGATTGCGTCGCTGTTCGAAAAGCGCGCTCCCGGCGTGTATCACAATACGGCCGCGGTGCTGGATGCGGACGGCAAGCTGAACGGTATCTACCGCAAGATGCACATTCCTGACGATCCGCTCTACTACGAGAAGTTTTACTTTACCCCCGGGGACTTGGGCTTCCGCGCCTTCGACACGGCGGTGGGACGCGTGGGCACGCTGGTCTGTTGGGACCAGTGGTATCCGGAGGGCGCCCGGCTGACGGCGTTGAGCGGGGCGCACGTGCTGTTTTATCCGACCGCAATCGGGTGGCATCCGGCGGAGAAGGATGAACACGGCGCGGCGCAGCAGGATGCGTGGCGGACCATCCAGCGGGCGCACGCCATTGCCAACGGCGTCTACGTGGCGGTGGCGAACCGCGTCGGACACGAGACCGGCAACATTCGGGGCAAAGAAACGCCGGGAGCAGGACTGGATTTCTGGGGCACTTCGTTTCTGTGCGATCCGTTCGGTGCGGTGATCGCGGAAGCGCCGGCAGACCAGGAAGACATCGTGGTGGGCGAAGTCAACCTGCGCAAGCTTGAGGATGTGCGCCGCAACTGGCCGTTCCTGCGCGACCGCCGGATTGACAGCTATGCGGGAATTACCAAGCGGATGCTCGACTGAAGGAATGCTGAACTACGAAGGACACGAAGGACCACGAGGGAATCGGAACGCCCTTTGCGATCCCTGGTGTCCTTTGTGGTTTGAGGTGTGTTGCCGTGAAGCGTGAAAGCAATGCGACGCCTGCTTCGCTCGGCTACCGGATGCCGGCCGAGTGGGAGCCGCATGCCTCCACCTGGCTGGGATGGCCGCACAACCGCACTGACTGGCCGGGCAAGTTCCCGCCGATTCCCTGGGTATATGCCGAGATCGTTCGCCACCTCGCGGGCGTCGAACGGGTCGAGGTGATCGCACAGGACGCGGCGGCGGAGGCCAAAGCCCGCGACGTGCTGGAGCGGTCTGACGCCATGCGCGACACGGTGCGGTTTCACCGCTGGCCCACGAACCGCGGGTGGACGCGCGACTTCGCGCCCATTTTCGTGAAGCGCGAGCACAAGCGCGACCCGATGGCGGCGATTAATTTCCGCTTCAACGGGTGGGCGAAGTATCCGGATTGGCCGCTGGATCAACTGGCGTCGGAAGAGATTCTGCGCTTCGCGAAACTCCCCGCCTGGAGGCCGACAACCCGGCCACGCTCGCCGGGAGCGGGGCAACGGCGGGGTTCGCGCTCAAAGCCCGGTGAAATTCAGCAGATCGTTCTGGAGGGCGGATCGATTGACGTCAACGGGCGGGGCCTGCTGCTCACCACGGAAGAGTGCCTGCTCAGCGAAACGCAGCAGCGCAATCCCGGGCTCGCGCGCGAAGAGCTGGAGCGCATCTTCGCCGATTACCTCGGGATTGAGAAAGTAATCTGGCTGGAGCGCGGCATCGCCGGCGACGACACGCACGGCCACATCGACGACCTGGCGCGTTTCGTTTCGCCGGACACGGTTGTGATGGCGGTCGAAGGCAAGCGCGAAGACGTCAATCATCAGCCGCTGGCGGCCAATCTTCAGCGCCTGCGCAGCGCCACCGATCAGCGCGGTCAGCGGCTCAACGTGGTGGAGCTGCCGATGCCCGCGCCGGTAATCTTCCGACGGCGGCGGCTGCCCGCCAGCTACGCCAACTTCTACATCGCTAACCGACTGGTACTCGTGCCGGTGTTCAACGATCGCAACGACCGGCTGGCATTGAACATCCTGGCCGATCTGTTCCCTGCCCGCGGAATCATTCCGATTTACTGCGGCGATTTGATCTGGGGGCTCGGCGCCATCCATTGCATGACCATACAGCAGCCGGGGTAAATGCCTGTTTCTGGTTTCCAGTTTCGAGTTTCTAGTGCAGCCAAACGACTGACTGGGCGACTGGCAGACTGTCGCCGGTCCTTCAGTCCATCAGCCACTCAGTCTCAAGGTTCTGAGAGAGCAATAAAAAACGCCGCGATGGCAGCGTTTGTCTAAAGCTGGAAACCGGGAACTACCTCTCGTACTTGACCGGCTGCGGGCCCTGTTCCAGGGTTTGGCGGTCCCAGATGGCGCCCTCGCGGGTGTAGCTGGCCAGTTCGAAATCCTGTGTCAGCTCGAGGCAGTCGGTCGGGCATGCGTCTTCGCACAGGCCGCAGAACATGCAGCGGCTGGTGTCGTAGGTAAACGTGGTGAGTTCCTTGCGGCGCGTGTTCGGGTTGCGTTCGGCGGACACAATGATCAGGTGCTCGGGACAAGCGACCGCGCACAGATCACAGGCGATGCACAGGGTCTCGCCGGTGTCGGGATTGACGTTGAGCCGAGGCGCGCCACGATAGCGCTCTGCGACCTGCGGCCGCTGCAGCGGATATTGCTCGGTATAGACCTCTTTGGGGTGCTGGTAACGAAACGTTACCTTCAGCCCTTTAATGAGATCCACGAGAAAAACTTTGTCGAATACTTTCTTAAGCCCCACGTCAACATTCTATCCTAGCGCCGGACGGACGCGCCACAGGTAGGCGCCAGATCCTGCACGCCGGTGACCTCGAATACAGCTTGGTTCGCGCCGGCGACGGACTTGGAAGTCCCTTCCCTGTCTCCCGGCCTACCGACAATTTCGACCAGGTGGTTGATATGCTCTTTCAGTTGTGCGGGCGCGGCGTTAAGCCGGTACCGGAGGCCCGACTTCTGTTCTTGAAGATAGTACCCGTGACGCGCCCCGCCATCCGAATTCACCAGGCATCCGACCAGCGTGGGTGGGGCCTGCTGGTGTTCGTAGCCGGCGACTGCCTGATCTGCCCGGGCGGTCTGCTGCTGTGCGCTCTGGTTGTAGTTCGGCTGTGCATTGACACCCAACTGGTGTTGCGAATTGTTCACCTCGGCCCGCTGCGCTGAACTGGCGATACGTTCTGCTGCAATGGGATTCTGTGCCGTCTGCTCCGGAGCGGGCGGCGCGCCTGGCGCAGCGCCGGTCTGCGGCACAGGTTTGATTTCATTCTTAACAGTCCCGGTGTGCTGTCCTGGGGATTGCGCGACGCCGGCCTGGGTCTCAACCCCTGGGGTGACCTGGCCGGTACTGCCGGTGGTGGTCACCGGGAAGGTATCGCCCCGGTTGCCGGTCTTTCCGGCGATCGCTACCGACGGGTTGGACGGTGTGCTCGAAAGCGAACCGCTCTGCGCCGGCCCTTGCTGCGGCGCCTGCGCCTGGTAGCCGACATGCGGTTCGGTGGCGTTCGGGTTGATTGTTACCGATCCGAGCGCGGCCTGGCTGGCGGCGATGGTGTTCGCGGGCTCCGATTGCCGCGCACAGGTGTCGGCGATTGCCTGGATGTGATTGACCTCGAGGTGAATGCTGCCCTTCTTGTCCGAGGGGCGGCTCGGGGTCGCGATTCCAGTGACGATTACTTCGTGCCCGACGTTCTGCTTCAGAAGAGAATCGTTGCCGTGCAGCACGTAGACTTTGCCCGTATGCTCGTCGGTAACAACAACCTGTACGTCGGAACCCGTTTCACAGCCCTGGATCGTGCTTTGCCTGGAGCTGGCAGGGCGCGCTGCCGAGGCGTGGGACGATGCGTTCTGCGCCACAAGCAGGCTTGAGAAACACATCAGCAGCAAGATCATCGCAGGCTTTCTCATGATGCCCTCTTCCGGTCCTACACTATTCGTACCGAGTACCTAGTCTCCAGCTTTGTTTCTCGCTCGGTGCTCGAAACTGGCTACTCTTTGGTTAGAGGGAAGCTTCGGTTGCGCCGATGGCCGAGGCGAGCCGCATCAAAGCGCAAATAAAAAACCCGACGCTCTCGCGCCGGGTTTCGCAGTCAGTGGAGCTGTGGTTAGGCTATTTCTTCCTGCGGCTCAGCAAGCCCGCGCCGATGGAGCCGAGGCCGAGAAGGCCCAGCAACGGCAGCGGCGAAGCGGTCTGCGGCAGGTTGGAACCCGCGGCCTGTTGATCCGAGGTCGCATTATTTTGCTGTGCGCTCATGTCAGAGCTGCTCGTCGAAGCAGAGCTGCTCGGCGGGACCGAGCTGGTGCTGCTGCTCGGCGTCGTCGTAGCGTTCTGCGAGTTCAAGTCCGACGTGCTGCTGGTGGTGGCCGGCGTCTGGCTGGCAGCCGACGAACCCTGGTAGCCGACTCCGCTCGAGCTGGCCGCCTGAGAAGGAGTTGCCGTGCTCGGAGGCGTGTTCTGGGTTTGGGCAGCCACGTTGCCTTCCGCCGAGCTGGTCTGTCCCGTGGTGCTGGCATTGCTGCTGGCCGGAGCCGGCTCGGTGCTGCTCTGGGCGGCGTTACTTTGAATGGTGCTCGTCGCCGGCTGCTGCGAGGTCGCGGTTTGGTCCGAGGTCATCGCCCCAGAGGTGCCGCCGGTTGTGGCAGCGCCCTGGCTCATCGACGCCGAGGAGCTGGAGCAAGTGTCGGCTACTTTGGTGACACTGGATACGTTGATTACGTTGCCGGCGGTGGAGCTGGCGCTGCTGGCGCCGCTGCTGGTCTGTGCATTGGCGGACGACGCGTTGCCGGCCAGCGAACCGCTGATCTGGACCTGCTGTCCGACGTGGCTCTGCAACTGGCTGGTATCGCCCTGGATCTGGTAGCTCTTCCCAGAAGCGGCATCGGTCAGCGTGAAGTTGCCATTCGAGCCGCTAAGGCAGCCTTGAAAAGTCTGGCTGTTCGTCGATGATTGAGAGTTTTGATCCGGCGGCATGGTGCTGCTCGGGCTGCTGGTCTGCGGTGTGCTTTGGCTGGCATTCGGGTCCGTCGAAGTACTGGACGACGAACTGGATGTCTGCGCAAGCGCGACCGCTGTGGCCAGCAGCAGGATCGCTGTCAGCAAGGTAAGTTTTCGCATGGAAATTCCTCCGATGTGCCTGTCCCTCAGCTTGTGGGGTGGTATAGACGTTAAGCGCACTCGTGGTTAGAGATGAGTTAGCGACGCCGGTTTGCCCCATCTCGCGTTGAAATGTGACGAGAATCGAAAGCTGCTGCCCGGGGCTGGTTTACACTTCCACTTTCGTGGTTAAGGAGCCGGGATTGAATGCGAGTGGGTGGCCCGGGTCTTTGAACCGGGTGCACGGGTGAGAGACCCGCGCCATACTCCCGCGCCATACCCAAAGATCCGGGTGGTGAAATAACTCTCAGTGACCGACGAACTCTACATGGAAGAAGCGTTGCGGGAAGCTGCCCGCGCCGAGTCGGCAGGTGAAGTGCCGGTCGGCGCGGTGGTGGTGTGCAACGGCCGAATTGTCGGCCGCGGATGGAACCGTAATATCACCGATAACGATCCCACGGCCCATGCCGAAGTGCTCGCCCTTCGCCAGGCAGCCGGAGAGATCGGCAATTACCGCCTACTGGACTGCGAAATGTTTGTCACCATCGAGCCCTGCGCCATGTGCGCGGGCGCCATGGTTCATGCCCGGTTGAAGCGATTGGTATACGGGGCGGAAGATCCGAAAGCGGGAGCGGTGCACTCCGTGATGTCGGTGCTGAATCATCCGCAACTGAATCACCGCATGGAGGTCACGCGTGGCGTGCTGGCGGCGCGCTGCCAGGAACTGCTGCAGAGCTTTTTCCGCAACCGCAGATGAGGCGACAGGACATCAAGACCGCCTGAGTCCAGCCATCGCGCAGCCGTAGCCCAGCGGTACTAAGTAGAAGTTTCCGTTGCTAATCGAATTTCCGGCAAGCAAAGTAGCTGCCTGAGTAACAGTGCACTTCTCCTCCCCAAGTGCAGAATCCCAGCAATTCCGGAGAACCCATGCGCTGTTTTCAGTCTTGGCTTCTGCAACAAATGAACGCCCGCGACGCAATGGATGGAGTGGTCATCGTCATCAAACTAGCAGCACAGGAATTTGGGCCGAAGCGGGTGGCGAGCGAGTTACGTGAACTGGCGTCTTGCCTGGAAGAGGACGGCGAATTACCCGGCTGGAAGTTTCCTGAGTGAACCCAGCAAGAATGCTGGCGGAGAGGGAGGGATTCGAACCCCCGATACCCGTCAAGGTATGTCCGCTTTCGAGGCGGATCGTTTCAACCACTCACGCACCTCTCCGCGCCGGTAAGGACGAGTGGTCTACAAAAAGCCGCCAATTCCGGCGGCAC